>NZ_JBSFTY010000027.1:0-94504 GCF_053591515.1 Streptomyces sp. NPDC003011 | reverse complement strand
TTCGGTCTTGCGTTTCCGACTCTATCAGATCCTTTTCCGATCCGATTTCCTCGGTGCTTTCCAGGTTCCCGCTTCCGCGTTTCCCTTTCCGGCGACTCCGACTTTATCAGAAGTTCTGAGTCGGAATTCCCGCCCCCTCGGGGGCTGGCTCCGGAGCGCGAAGCTACCGGGTTCCCCCTCGAGCGGAGCCGTAAACGTACTGGAGCGGGGCGCCTCGATGCAAATCGAGGCGCCCCGCTCGAGGTTGACGCGGACGAGTGTCCGACGGGCCGTCAGACCTCCACGACCACCGGGAGGATCATCGGCCGGCGTCGGTACTTGTCCGAGACCCACTTGCCCAGGGTCCGCCGTACCAGCTGCTGGAGCTGGTGGGGTTCGACCACGCCGTCCTGCGCCGAGCGCTCCAGCACTTCCGTGACCTTCGGGAGGACGTCCGCGAAGGCGGAGTCCTCGATGCCCGAGCCGCGGGCCTGGACGTGCGGGCCACCCGTGATCTTCCCGGTCGACGAGTCGATGACCACGAAGACCGAGATGATGCCCTCGTCACCGAGGATCTTGCGGTCCTTCAGCGCCGGCTCGCCCACGTCACCGACCGAGAGGCCGTCGACGTACACGTACCCCGCCTGGACCTTGCCGGAGATCTTCGCCTTGCCCTCGATCAGGTCGACGACCACGCCGTCCTCGGCGATGACGATCCGGTCGTGCGGGACACCGGTCAGGGCGCCCAGCTCGGCGTTGGCCCGCAGGTGGCGCCATTCGCCGTGGACCGGCATCAGGTTCTTCGGGCGGCAGATGTTGTAGAAGTACAGCAGCTCGCCGGCCGACGCGTGGCCCGAGACATGGACCTTGGCGTTGCCCTTGTGGACGACGTGGGCGCCCCAGCGGGTCAGGCCGTTGATCACGCGGTAGACCGCGTTCTCGTTGCCGGGGATGAGCGACGACGCCAGGATCACGGTGTCGCCGTCGACGATGCGGATCTGGTGGTCCCGGTTGGCCATGCGGGAGAGCGCCGCCATCGGTTCGCCCTGGGAGCCCGTGCAGACCAGGACGATCTGGTGGTCCGGGAGGTCGTCGAGCGTCTTGACGTCGACCACCAGGCCCGGCGGGACCTTCAGGTAGCCGAGGTCCCGTGCGATGCCCATGTTGCGGACCATCGAGCGGCCGACGAACGCGACTCTGCGGCCGTATTCGTGGGCCGCGTCCAGGATCTGCTGGATGCGGTGCACGTGGCTGGCGAAACTCGCCACGATGATCCGCTTGTTGGCGTTCGCGAAAACCTGGCGCAGGACGTTGGAGATGTCGCGCTCGGGCGGGACGAACCCCGGAACCTCGGCGTTCGTGGAGTCGCTGAGGAGGAGGTCGATGCCTTCCTCGCTGAGCCGTGCGAACGCGTGCAGGTCCGTGAGGCGGTTGTCCAGCGGGAGCTGGTCCATCTTGAAGTCGCCCGTGTGCACCACCATGCCGGCCGGGGTGCGGATGGCGACGGCCAGCGCGTCCGGGATGGAGTGGTTGACCGCGACGAACTCGCAGTCGAAGGGACCGATGCGCTCGCGGTGCCCCTCCGCCACCTCGAGGGTGTACGGACGGATGCGGTGCTCCTGGAGCTTCGC
The DNA here is from genome assembly GCF_053591515.1 of Streptomyces sp. NPDC003011. NCBI lineage: Bacteria > Bacillati > Actinomycetota > Actinomycetes > Kitasatosporales > Streptomycetaceae > Streptomyces > Streptomyces sp. NPDC003011. The sequence goes on along the minus strand of NZ_JBSFTY010000027.1, from coordinate 92,894 downwards.
CTCGATCAGGGCGAGGGTCAGCTTGGAGCCGATCAGCGGGATGTCCGGCTTCTCGCGCAGGAGATAGGGGACACCGCCGATGTGGTCCTCGTGCCCGTGGGTGAGGACGATGCCCTCGATGTCGTCGAGGCGGTCCCGGATGGACGAGAAGTCCGGCAGGATCAGATCGATTCCGGGCTGCTCCTCCTCGGGGAAGAGCACTCCGCAGTCGACGATCAGCAGGCGGCCTCCGTACTCGAAGACCGTCATGTTCCGGCCGATCTCGCCGAGGCCGCCGAGCGGGGTGATCCGTAGACCGCCTTCGGTCAGCGGCGGGGGCGGGCCGAGTTCAGGATGCGGATGACTCAAAAGACTCTCCTCACCACACGCGCCACGTACCGGAGGGCACGTGGCGCGCATGACGTTCGTGCAGAAGCAGTTGTCGTTGTGGACGCAGGCATCGGTGGCCTGCTTATTCAGTTGTGAAGTCTGTTGCGCGCGCGGGCGCGCGAAGTCTGGTACTAGAGCTGTACCCCGCCTGCGGCGAGATCGAGCTTGAGCTGCTGGACCTCTTCGGGGCTGAGCTCGACCATCGGGGCGCGGAGCGGTCCGGCGGGCAGACCCTGGAGGGTGAGCGCGGCCTTCGTCGTCATGACGCCCTGGGTGCGGAACATGCCCGTGTAGACGGGGAGCAGCTTCTGGTGGATCTCCGTGGCCTTCTGTACGTCCCCGGAGGTGAACGCGTCGACCAGGGCGCGCAGGTCGGGGGTGACCACGTGGCCGACGACCGAGACGAAGCCGACCGCGCCCACGGAGAGCAGCGGCAGGTTCAGCATGTCGTCGCCGGAGTACCAGGCGAGGCCGGAGCGGGCGATGGCCCAGCTGGCGCGGCCGAGGTCGCCCTTGGCGTCCTTGTTGGCGACGATCCGCGGGTGCTCCGCGAGGCGGACCAGCGTCTCGGTGTTGATCGGGACGCCGCTGCGGCCGGGGATGTCGTACAGCATGACCGGCAGTTCGGCGGCGTCGGCGATGGCGGTGAAGTGCCGGTACAGGCCCTCCTGCGGGGGCTTGTTGTAGTACGGGGTGACGATCAGGAGGCCGTGCGCGCCCACCTGCTCCGCAGTGCGGGCGAGCTCGATGCTGTGGTGGGTGTCGTTGGTGCCGACGCCTGCGATGACGTGGGCGCGGTCGCCGACGGCCTCCAGGACGGCCCGTACGAGATCCGATTTCTCCGCGTCGCTGGTGGTGGGCGACTCACCGGTGGTGCCGTTGACGATCAGGCCGTCGTTGCCTGCGTCCACCAGGTGGGTGGCGAGCCGCTGTGCGCCGTCGAGGTCGAGTGCGCCGTCCGCCGTGAAGGGCGTGACCATGGCGGTGAGGACCCGCCCGAAGGGGGTCTGCGGAGTGGAGGTCGGAGCCATGGGGAACACGCTACTCGTTGCTCAGGGTGGGGTCTGCCCTAGGGGCAGGCGACAAGTGGTGACACATGCGGATCCCGGCACTGCCTGCTCGGGGGTTCAAGCAGTGCCGGGTCCGTTTGATCAGGCTAGATGAACTTCTCTAAATGCCGCAATACGGACACTTCGCGCGACTGATCCGTACATCTGTGCCCTGACGGGCGCGACCGCGCGTTACGGCGCCACCCGGCCGTTCGTGTTGAAGGCGGCATAGGTGAGCGGCATGAGCCGGGCCCACTCGGCCTCCATCTTCTCGCCGACCATCTCGATCTCCCGCTGCGGGAAGGACGGGACCTTCGCCAGCTCGTGCTGGGTGCGCAGGCCGAGGAAGTGCATCAGCGAGCGCGCGTTGCACGTGGCGTACATCGAGGAGAACAGGCCGACCGGGAGGACCGCGCGGGCGACCTCGCGGGCGACGCCGGCGCGCAGCATCTCCTGGTACGCCTCGTACGCCTGACGGTAGGAGTCCTCCATGGCGCGGGCGGTCAGCTCGCGCTGGGCCTCGGTGCCCTCGACGAAGACGTACTTGCCGGGGCGGCCCTCCTGGACGAGCTTGCGGGAGGCGTCCGGTACGTAGAAGACGGGCTGGAGCTCGCGGTAGCGGCCGGACTCCTCGTTGTACGACCAGCCCACCCGGTGCCGCATGAACTCGCGGAAGACGAAGATCGGGGCGCTGATGAAGAAGGTCATCGAGTTGTGCTCGAAGGGGCTGCCGTGCCGGTCCCGCATCAGGTAGTTGATCAGGCCCTTGGAGCGCTCCGGGTCCTTGCCCAGCTCGTCCAGGGACTGCTCGCCGACGGTCGAGACGCGCGCGGCGAAGAGCACGTCGGCGTCGGACGCGGTGTGCTTGACGAGTTCGACGGTGACGTCGCTGCGGAAGCTGGGCTTCAGGTCGTCGGCGGGGGTGTCGGTCACGGCTCGGGGGGTCCTTCCATCACTTCTCTCGGGCGGCGCCCACTCTACGGCCCGGCACTGACATCGGGGCTTTCGGTGCCGTGACGCGACATCTTCCGTGAATTCGGGGCAAGCGGGCACCTTCCGTCGCACTTGTTCGTCTCTCTGGACAGCAGTGATGTGTTCGATCCCCGAAAGGAGAACCGACCCCGATGTTCCGTCGGCGCGAACCCGTACCGTTCGCCTTCCTCGCCGAAGCCGACAGGTTCCGCAGCAATGTCACTCCCCCGCCCCGGGAGCGGGCGTCCGCCGCGGAGATAGCCGGGCGCTGGCTCCTTGGGCTCACGATCACCGCCGGGCTCGTGGGTTCCCTGGTCCTCGGGATGCCGGCACTGTCCCAGGATCAGTCGCCCACGCAGACCCAGCAGTCCCAGTCCCAGTCCCAGTCCCAGGCATCCGAGGGACGGTGAGCCCGCGGCGGTGAGCCGGGACTGACTCCATCCGGACCCCAGAGGTGGTGAGCGGGGACACAGGTCGATAACCTCACCGGGCACAGCCCACGTGTGGATTGAGTGAGGACCAGCCGTGCCCCTGCCCTTCCTGACAGCCGACCGCGCGTTCGAGGCGGCGGAGGACGTCGCGCTGCCCTTCGACGACCGCGACCGCTGGCGGCGCCCCTACCGGCCCGGGCCGTGGCGGGTGGGCGCGGCCGCGATGTCGCTGCTGCTCGCCTCGTACGTGCTGTTCGCGGCGGTCATCATCGCGCTGACGGGCTCGGTGTCCAAGGCCGGGATCGTCCTCGGGATCGCGGCGGTGGTCATCGTCGGCGCGCTGCGGCTGCTGCGCATGGGCGTGTGGGTGAGCGCCCACGGGCTGCGCCAGGTGGGCTTCCTCCTCACCCGCACGGTGCCCTGGGGCCGGATCGCCGCCGTGCGGACGGTGCAGCAGCCGGTGCGCTGGCTCGGGCTGCCCCGCACGGTGCAGGGGCAGGCACTGACCCTCGTACGGCGGGATCGTGGTGCGCAGGACGTGTCGGCGCTGCTGAGCACGCACAACGCGGACTTCCTGGCGCGAGCCGGTGCCTTCAACCGGGCGGCGGACGCGGTGGAGGCGTGGGCGGACGAGTACCGGCGGGGCTGACGCCCACCGACGACGCGAAAGGGCCGGTCAGCGGGAGCGGACCGGCCCTTCGGCGTACAGCGGGGGCGGTCAGACCTCGACCGGCCTGCCGTCGTGCAGGGCGATCGCCCGTTGCATCGCCTTACGGGCGCGCGGGGTGTCGCGGGCGTCGTGGTAGGCGATGGCCAGCCGGAACCAGCTGCGCCAGTCGTCCGGAGCCGCCTCCGTCTCCGCCTTGCGCCGGGCGAAGACCTCGTCGGCCGAGTCGCGGTCGATGCGACCGGCGGGCGTGCGCTTGAGTTCGTCGACCGGCAGACCGCCCTCGGCGTCGAGTTCGGCGGCGAGCAGATTGGCCTTGCGGACGAACTGGGTGTTCTTCCACAGGAACCACAGACCGATGACCGGCAGGATCAGCACCGCGACCCCAAAGGTCACGGTGAGGAGCGTGCCGGCCTGGATGAGCATCACGCCGCGGCTGCCGACCAGGACGAAGTAGACGACCAGGACGGCGGCCGTGACCGCGTAGGAGAGTTTGGCTCGCATGGCGGGTGTCAGCCCAGATCCAGGAAGTGCTCCAGGCCGAAGGTGAGGCCCGGGGTCGTCACCACACGGCGGGCGCCGAGCAGGATGCCCGGCATGAAGCTGCTGTGGTGCAGGGAGTCGTGGCGCACGGTGAGGGTCTCGCCCTCGCCGCCCAGCAGGACCTCCTGGTGGGCGAGCAGGCCGCGCAGGCGGATGGCGTGCACGGGAACGCCGTCCACGTCGGCTCCGCGCGCGCCGTCCAGCGCTGTGACGGTGGCGTCCGGTGCCGGAGCGGAGCCGGCCGCGCGGCGGGCCTCGGCGATGAGCTGGGCCGTCCGGGTGGCGGTGCCGGAGGGGGCGTCCACCTTGTTGGGGTGGTGCAGCTCGATGACCTCGACGGACTCGAAGTAGGGCGCGGCGATCTGCGCGAACTTCATGGTCAGGACGGCCCCGATGGAGAAGTTGGGCGCGATGAGGACGCCTGTCCGCGGGGACTCGGCGAGCCAGCCGTTGAGCTGCGCGAGGCGTTCTTCCGTCCAGCCCGTCGTCCCGACGACGGCGTGGATGCCGTGCCGTACGCAGAAGTCGAGGTTGTCCATGACCGAGGCCGGCGTGGTCAGCTCGACGGCGACCTGGGCGCCGGTCTCGGTCAGCGTCTCCAGGGTGTCGCCCCTGCCCAGGGCGGCGACCAGTTCCATGTCCTCGGCCGCCTCGACCGCCCGGACCGCCTCGGCGCCGATGCGGCCCTTGGCACCGAGGACCGCCACGCGCAGCTTGCTCATCTTCTTGCTTCCTTACCGGGTTCCGGAGTTGATCAGGCGACGGCGTCGTGCAGACGGGACGCCTGCTTGTCCTTCAGCGGGCCGATGACCGAGAGCGAGGGCCGCCGTCCCAGGATCTCGGCGGCCACCGAGCGGACGTCGTCCGGGGTGACCGAGGCGATCCGGGCCAGCATGTCGTCCACCGACATCTGCTCGCCCCAGCACAGCTCGCTCTTGCCGATACGGTTCATCAGCGCGCCCGTGTCCTCCAGACCGAGGACGGTGGAACCCTGGAGCTGGCCGATGGCGCGGCCGATCTCGTCGTCCGAGAGGCCGTGCTCGGCGACCTGGTCGAGTTCGTCGCGGCAGATCTTCAGCACGTCGTGCACCTGGCTCGGGCGGCAGCCCGCGTACACGCCGAACAGGCCGCAGTCGGCGAAGCCCGAGGTGTACGAGTACACGCTGTAGGCCAGGCCGCGCTTCTCCCGGACCTCCTGGAAGAGCCTGGACGACATGCCGCCGCCGAGGGCCGTGTTGAGCACCCCCAGCGCCCAGCGGCGCTCGTCCGTGCGGGCCAGGCCCGGCATGCCGAGGACGACGTGCGCCTGCTCGGTCTTGCGGCCGATCAGCTCGACGCGGCCCGCCGTGCGCAGGGTGCGCCGGCCGTCGCGCGGGGCGATGGGCGTGGCCTCCGGGTTCCTGAAGGCGCCCGCCTTCTCGAAGGCGGCGCGGACCTGCCGTACGACCTTGTCGTGGTCGATGTTGCCGGCGCACGCGACCACGAGATGGGTCGGGTCGTAGTGCTTCTTGTAGAAGCGGCGGATGCGGTCGGCAGTGAGGGCGTTGACCGTGTCGACCGTGCCGAGGACCGGGCGGCCGAGGGGGTTGTCGCCGAACATGGTGCGCGCGAAAAGGTCGTGCACGCCGTCGCCCGGGTCGTCCTCGGTCATCGCGATCTCTTCGAGGATCGCGCCGCGCTCGACGTTGACGTCCTCCTCGCGGATGAGGGAGCCCGTCAACATGTCGCAGACGACGTCGATGGCCAGCGGCAGGTCGGTGTCGAGCACGCGTGCGTAGTAGCACGTGTACTCCTTCGCCGTGAACGCGTTCATCTCGCCGCCGACGGCGTCGACGGCCGACGAGATGTCCAGGGCGCTGCGGCGGGACGTGCCCTTGAAGAGCAGGTGCTCCAGGTAGTGCGTGGCGCCGTTCAGGGCCGGCGTCTCGTCGCGGGAGCCCACGTGGGCCCAGATACCGAAGGTCGCCGAGCGCACCGACGGCAGGGTCTCGGTGACGATGCGCAGGCCACCCGGGAGGGTGGTCTTGCGGACCGTGCCGATGCCGTTGGTGCCCTTGATCAGGGTTTGGGTACGGGCGACGGCCCGCGCCTCCGAGGAGGTGCGGGCCGTCGCCGTGGAGCTGCTCGACGTCACTGGTCGGTGTCGTCCTTCTTCTCGTCGTCGTCGCCTTCGCCCTCGATCACGGGGATGAGGGAGAGCTTGCCGCGGGAGTCGATCTCGGCGATCTCGACCTGGACCTTGGAGCCCACACCGAGCACGTCCTCGACGTTCTCCACGCGCTTGCCGCCGGCGAGCTTGCGGATCTGCGAGATGTGCAGCAGACCGTCCTTGCCCGGGAGCAGCGACACGAACGCGCCGAAGGTGGTGGTCTTGACGACCGTACCCAGGTAGCGCTCGCCGACCTCCGGCATGGTCGGGTTGGCGATGCCGTTGATCGTGGCGCGGGCGGCCTCGGCCTGCGAGCCGACCTGGGCACCGATGTAGATGGTGCCGTCGTCCTCGATCGTGATCTCGGCGCCGGTGTCCTCCTGGATCTGGTTGATCATCTTGCCCTTGGGGCCGATGACCTCGCCGATCTTGTCCACGGGGATCTTGACGGTGATGATCCGCGGGGCGTTGGGGGACATCTCGTCCGGCGTGTCGATCGCTTCCATCATCACGTCGAGGATGTGGAGGCGGGCGTCACGGGCCTGCTTGAGGGCCGCGGCCAGGACGGAGGCCGGGATGCCGTCCAGCTTGGTGTCGAGCTGGAGGGCGGTCACGAACTCCTTGGTGCCGGCGACCTTGAAGTCCATGTCGCCGAAGGCGTCCTCCGCACCGAGGATGTCGGTGAGGGCGACGTAGTGCGTCTCACCGTTGATCTCCTGGGAGATCAGGCCCATGGCGATACCGGCGACGGGGGCCTTGAGAGGCACACCGGCGTTCAGCAGCGACATGGTGGAGGCGCAGACCGAGCCCATGGACGTCGAGCCGTTGGAGCCGAGGGCCTCGGACACCTGACGGATCGCGTAGGGAAACTCCTCGCGCGTCGGCAGCACCGGCACGATGGCGCGCTCGGCGAGGGCGCCGTGGCCGATCTCGCGGCGCTTGGGGGAGCCGACGCGGCCGGTCTCGCCGACGGAGTACGGCGGGAAGTTGTAGTTGTGCATGTAGCGCTTGCGGGTCACCGGGGAGAGGGTGTCCAGCTGCTGCTCCATACGGAGCATGTTCAGGGTGGTGACGCCCAGGATCTGGGTCTCGCCACGCTCGAACAGCGCGGAACCGTGCACGCGCGGGATGGCCTCGACCTCGGCGGCGAGCGTACGGATGTCCGTCAGCCCGCGGCCGTCGATGCGCTTCTTCTCCTTGATCACGCGCTCGCGGACCAGCTGCTTGGTGAGCGAGCGGTACGCGGCGGAGATCTCCTTCTCGCGGCCCTCGAACTCCGGCAGGAGCTTCTCGGCGGCCAGCGCCTTGACGCGGTCCAGCTCGGCCTCGCGCTCCTGCTTGCCCGCGATCGTCAGCGCGGAGGCGAGCTCCGGGCGGACGGCGGCGGACAGCGCCTCCAGGATGTCGTCCTGGTAGTCGAGGAAGACCGGGAACTCGCCGGTCGGCTTGGCGGCCTTCGCGGCGAGGTCGGCCTGGGCCTTGCAGAGCACCTTGATGAAGGGCTTCGCGGCGTCCAGACCGGAGGCGACGACCTCCTCGGTGGGCGCCTGGGCGCCGCCCTTGACCAGCTGGATGGTCTTCTCGGTGGCCTCGGCCTCGACCATCATGATCGCGACGTCGCCGTCGTCCAGGACGCGGCCCGCGACGACCATGTCGAAGACGGCGTCCTCGAGCTCGGTGTGCGTCGGGAACGCGACCCACTGGCCGTTGATCAGCGCGACGCGGACGCCGCCGATCGGGCCGGAGAAGGGCAGACCGGCCAGCTGCGTGGACGCGGAGGCGGCGTTGATGGCCACGACGTCGTACAGGTGGTCGGGGTTGAGCGCCATGATCGTGGCGACGACCTGGATCTCGTTGCGCAGGCCCTTCTTGAAGGACGGGCGCAGCGGACGGTCGATGAGGCGGCAGGTGAGGATGGCGTCCTCGGAGGGACGGCCCTCACGGCGGAAGAAGCTGCCGGGGATCTTGCCGGCGGCGTACATCCGCTCCTCGACGTCCACCGTCAGGGGGAAGAAGTCGAGCTGGTCCTTGGGGTTCTTGGAGGCGGTGGTGGCCGACAGCACCATGGTGTCGTCGTCCAGGTACGCCACGGCGGAGCCGGCGGCCTGCTTGGCCAGGCGGCCCGTCTCGAAACGGATGGTGCGGGTGCCGAAGGAGCCGTTGTCGATGACGGCCTCGGCGTAGTGGGTCTCGTTCTCCACTAGTGTTTTCTCCTCGTCTTCGTCCCTCTCCGCCCGTGTGGCGGGGGAACGGTTGCGGAGAAGCGCTCCGTCTGGTGCGGGCCGGTCTTCGATCGAAGCCCTCGGGACTCACTTCCCCGGGGGCCACTACCGAGGACCGGCGGCGGCGCGGTGCGCTTCTCCTCGTTCGTTTCGTTCGTCTCGTGCGTTTTGTTCGTCTCGTGATGTCGGGGTACCCGTCCGGGCCCGCCTCATCACGCTGTGTCCCACGTATTGCGTTGTGCTACCACACTACAAAGCGTCAGTGACACTCCGCACGTTGCGCACGTGCGGCAGAACTCAGTACATACAACAAAAAGGAGCGGTCCCCATACCTGTGGGAACCGCTCCCCTCACGGCGTCTTACTTGGCGCCCGCCGCACCGCGGCGGATGCCGAGGCGGTCGACCAGCGCACGGAAGCGCTGGATGTCCTTCTTGGCGAGGTACTGCAGCAGGCGACGGCGCTGACCGACCAGGATCAGCAGACCACGACGGGAGTGGTGGTCGTGCTTGTGGGTCTTGAGGTGCTCGGTCAGGTCCGAGATACGGCGGGAGAGCATCGCCACCTGGACCTCGGGGGAGCCGGTGTCGCCCTCCTTCTGGCCGAACTCGCTGATGATCTGCTTCTTCGTAGCGGCGTCGAGCGGCACGCGTACTCCTCATGGTCTGTGATGGGCCACCGAGTGCCCCCGGTCTGTGTCTCGGGGGAGCTTCCGTTACTCGGGAGGCGGGGATCCGCTGGGCGCGGCCTCCAGAGCGGCGCTCCGGGGGTGCGTACACAAACGGCCGTCACTCAGGGTACCAGTCACAGGTGGGCGCCTTCACCGCGGTCCTGGAAGCCCCTGGGCGGGGCGGACGGCGCCACTAGGGTGAACCGTCGGATCGTAGGCACGTACGTCGGGAAGGGGTCGCTGCGGCATGGCGGAGACGGCAGAGACGGCACAGGAGATCAAGGCGCGCAAGGAGCGGGAGAGGGACGAGCTGTACGCCCTCGACATCTCCGGTGCCGAGTGGCAGAGCGCGCCGGGGACCGAGGAGCACGAGGAGCGGGTCGAGATCGCCCAGCTGCCCGGCGGGGCCGTGGCGATGCGGTCCTCGCTCGACCCGGACACCGTACTGCGGTACACGGAGGCGGAGTGGCGGGCCTTCGTGCTCGGCGCGCGGGACGGGGAGTTCGACCTGGAGGCGGCGCCGGGGGGCGGGGCGCTCGGGGAGTAGAGGGCGGGCGCCGTGAGGCCGGGGAACCGGCGGCGGGGCGTGGGGCCGCGGTTGCGGATGGCGCTGCGGCCCGCCCGGTCGGCGCCCGCGCCCGCGGCCTCAGCGGCCGGCGTTGGACGGCCGGAGACAGACCGGGCACGGTGACGACACGAGCCGCGCTCCCGTAAGGGGCGCGGCTCGGTTCATGTCCCCGCGGGTCCGGTCGTCAGCCGCTCGTCGCCCGGCCCCCGGCGTGCACGTCTCGTCAACTGGTCATGGCCCGCGCGCGTGCGTAGACGTCGAAGACCGCCAGGGCCAGCGGGATCAGCGTGAGCAGGACGAAGCTCTCGGCGATCTCCAGGAAGCGTCCCCAGAAGGGCGTGACACCGCGCCGCGGGGTGATCAGGCCGATCGCGGTGACCAGGGCGGCGGCCGCGGCGATGGCCGCCGCGAGCCAGACGCTGCGGATGTCGAGCGCGGTGGTGTCGCCGAGGAAGGCGTCGCGCAGGTAGTCCCGGGGCGGGTTCAGGGCGAGCCCGAGGCCGAGGAAGACCAGGGCGGCGAGGCCCGCGGCCAGCGTGGCGCCGACCTGCGCGGTGTAGCGGAAGAGGTGGGCGCGCATCAGCATCGCCACACCGGTGGCGAGGGCGAGCAGCTCGGCCCACACGTTGTCGGAGAAGCCGAGGACGATCGACGCGCCCACGGAGACGAGGGCACAGCCGCCGACGAGACCGACGAGGAGTTCGTGGCCGCGACGGGTCTGGGCCGCGATGCGCTCGACGTCGACGGGCTCCTGCGCGGCGGCTTCACCGGAGTCGTAGCCGCCGCGGGAGGGGTTGGGCGGTTCGAAGCCGATGGGCAGCCGCGCGAACCGCATGGACAGACCGGGCAGGAAGGCCAGCGCGACGACGGAGAGCGGCGCGCAGACGGCGGCCGTCTCGATGGGCCGCAGCTCCGTGAGAATGGCGATGAAGGTGGTGATCAGGCCGATCATTGAGGCGAAGACGAAGGCCACGAAGGGGCCGTCGCCACGAGGTGACACCAGGGTGAGGACGACGGCGGCGACCAGCACCCCCGCGCAGGCGAGCAGGAACTGCAGCCGCCCGATGCCCTGGCCCTCCGAGAGCGGCAGCAGCCCGGAGCCGGCCACGGCGACGTTCGGCAGGGCGCCCAGGCCGAGGGCGATCGCGGAGCCCCGGTCGTCGTACACGCGTGCGCGTACGCACGCGATGGTGATCAGCAGGACTCCGGTGACGCCGGCGACGATGCCCTGGAGGCTGTGCATGTCGTGGCGGATCTGCGAGCTCCAGGCCACGAACGCCAGCAGCGCGGGCAGGATGCCGCCCGCGACGAGGCCGGCGATCCGCGTCAGGTCGCCGTTCCACAGGGTGCGGTCACGGGTGACGGCGGCGGCCACCGCCTCGGAGACGTCGTCGATGACGGCGGGCGGCAGCGACTCCGCGAACGGACGCAGGGTGAGGAGCTCGCCGTCGAGGATGCGCTGCGCGGCGAACGACCGCGAGCCGTCGAGGACGGTGCCGTCACGGAGCACGAGGTGGTATCCCACGGGAGCGCCCTCGGCGGGTCCCTGCTGGGACAGCCGCAGGATCTCCGGGTACAGGTCGGCGACCGGTACGTCGTCGGGCAGCGCCACGTCGATGCGGCTGTCCGGCGCCACGATGGTGACCCGGCTGAAGCCGAGCCCTGTACCCGCCCCCGAAGGGGCTCCGGTGCCCGGTCCGCCGGTCGCGCCGGCCGGCGCGGAGGCCGTCATGCTCACCTGCTGTTCCCCCTCGTCGGTGGTGGGGCGGCTCACGGTGCCGCCGCACACACACCCGCCCGTAAAGATCCTGTGTAGGTTGTGCCGCGCCGCCCTCGCACCCGGGCAACCGTGCCGTTCCGCCCTGGGGTCACGGAGAGGCGCTGGGTTCGAACCGTTGCGGATTGCCCGGTTTTCCCGGCACGATTCGCAACTGCTCACACGTCTCACGGGCACCCTACCGCCCGCCGGTGTCAGCGGTTGTCAGTAGGATCACGCTGCGCGATCGACGTCCGCCCGACACGGGGCGGCGGACGAAACAACTCGGTCCGGCAAGGGAATTGGTGCGTAGTGAGCCACATCGTCGTCAAGCGCCCGCCGCGGGCACTGCCGAAGGAAGTGCCCACGGACGAGGTGATGCTGCAGGCTCCGCCGGAGCTTCCGCGGGGGCAGCAGGAGGGCGCTCTGATGCAGCTCCTGCCCATGCTCGGCATGGGTGGTTCCGTGGTGTTCTTCTTCAATCCGCAGGCCCAGCCCTTCATGAAGATCATGGGCATGGTGATGGTGGCCTCCACGGTCGCCATGGGCATCGCGATGCTGGTCCGCTACCGTCGCGGCAACCAGGGCCAGCTGGCGGACCTGCGCCGCGACTACCTGCGCTATCTGTCGCAGACCCGGCGCCAGGCGCTGCGCACCGCCCAGGCCCAGCGCGACGCCCAGTACTACCTGCACCCTTCACCGGAGCAACTGTGGGCCCTGGTCGCCGAGGGCAGCCGGGTGTGGGAACGGCGCACCGGTGACGAGGACTTCGGGCAGGTGCGGGTGGGGCTCGGCCCGCAGGCCCTGGCCACTCCCCTGGTGCCGCCGCAGACCGCTCCGGTGGACGACCTGGAGCCGCTGACCGCCGGCGCCATGCAGCGTTTCCTGGCCACGCACAGCAGCCTCGAGGACCTGCCGATGGCGGTCTCGCTGCGCGCCTTCTACCACGTGACGATCAGCGGCGAGCCCGGCACCGTGCGCGGCACCGCCCGTGCCGTGGCCGCCTGCCTCGCCTCGCTGCACTCCCCCGAGGACCTGGTCATCGCGGTCGCCACCGGGCGGGAGTCGGCACCCGAGTGGGAGTGGGCGAAGTGGCTGCCGCACCTGCAGACCCGGGGTCTCACGGACGGCGCCGGCACCATGCGCCTGATCGCGGCCGACCCGCTGCAACTGGAGGACCGGCTCGACTCCTTCCTCCAGGGCCGCCCCCGTTTCCACCCCGCCGGTCCGCCGGTCCCCGAGCAGCCGCACGTGGTGGTCGTGCTCGACGGTGTCTCCCTGCCACCCACCTCCCTGCTCGCCAGCCCCGAGGGCCTGCAGGGCGTGACCGTCCTCGAAGTCGTGCCCGGAGACCTCACCATGGGCCGCGGGGATCTCGCGGTCATCGTTCACCCGAGGGAACTGCGCCTGGAGTCGGCGCACGGCATGGTCTACGAGGGCACCCCGGACGTCCTGTCGTACGAGGCCGCCGAGGCGCTGGCCCGGCAACTGGCGCCGCTGCGCATGGGATCGGGCGGTGAGGACGACGAACCGCTGCTCGCCAACCTGGAGTTCACGGATCTGCTGAACCTGGGCGACGCGGCCTCCGTCGACCCGAGGCGGACCTGGCGGCCGCGTTCGCAGTCGGAGCGCCTGCGGGTGCCGATCGGCCTCGGCGAGGACGGCCGGCCCGTGATGCTCGACCTCAAGGAGGCGGCGCAGGAGGGCATGGGCCCGCACGGCCTGTGCGTCGGCGCGACCGGTTCCGGCAAGTCGGAGTTGCTGCGCACGCTGGTCCTCGGTCTGGCGGTGACGCACTCCTCCGAGACGCTGAACTTCGTCCTCGCGGACTTCAAGGGCGGCGCGACCTTCGCCGGCATGGCGCAGATGCCGCACGTGGCGGCCGTGATCACCAACCTCGCGGACGACCTGACCCTGGTCGACCGCATGGGCGACTCCATCCGCGGTGAGCTCAACCGCCGCCAGGAGATGCTCCGCGACGCGGGCAACTACGCCAACATCCACGACTACGAGAAGGCCCGCGCGGCGGGCGCCCCCCTGCAGCCGATCCCGTCCCTGATCCTGGTGATCGACGAGTTCAGCGAACTGCTCACCGCGAAGCCGGACTTCATCGAGATGTTCGTGCAGATCGGCCGCATCGGCCGTTCGCTGGGCGTACACCTGCTGCTCGCCTCGCAGCGCCTGGAGGAGGGCCGCCTGCGGGGCCTGGAGACCTACCTGTCGTACCGGATCGGTCTGCGGACGTTCTCGGCGGCCGAGTCGCGCGCCGCGATCGGTGTCCCGGACGCCTACGAGCTGCCGAACGTCCCGGGCTCCGGCCTGCTGAAGTTCGGCACCGAGGAGATGGTGCGCTTCAAGGCGGCGTACGTCTCCGGCGTGTACCGCACGGGTTCCCAGCAGGCCGTCGTGCCCGGCGGGCCGCTCCCGGTCGACCGCAGGCCGGTGCTGTTCACCGCGGCCGAGGTCCCCGTGCAGTACTCGCCGATCCCGCACCAGCGTCAGGCGGAGCCCGACGCGCAGCAGGACGACGCGCTCGCCGACACCGTGCTGGACGTGATCGTGCGGCGCCTGGAGGCGCAGGGCCCGGCCGCCCACCAGGTGTGGCTGCCGCCGCTGGACAGCCCGCCGTCGCTCGACTCGCTGCTGCCCGGACTCGCTCCGGTGCCCGGCCGCGGCATGACCCAGCCCGGCTACGAGGGCGCGGGGCGGCTCGTCATCCCGGTCGGCCTCGTCGACAAGCCGTACGAGCAGCGGCGCGACCCGCTGTGGGCCGACTTCGGCGGCGCCGCCGGTCACATGCAGGTCCTCGGCGGCCCGCAGTCCGGCAAGTCGACGCTGCTGCGTTCGCTCATCGCGTCGTTCGCGCTCACCCACACCCCGCACGAAGTGCAGTTCTACGGGCTCGACTTCGGTGGTGGCGGCCTGTCGGCCGTGGCCGGCCTGCCGCACGTGGGCGGCGTGGCCTCACGCCTCGACCCCGAGAAGGTGCGGCGTACGACGGCCGAGGTGTACGGCGTCCTGACCCGCCGCGAGGAGTACTTCCGTTCGGCGGGCATCTCCTCGATCGCCGAGTTCCGCACCCGCCGCGCGCGGGGCGACATCTCGCTGACCGACCAGCCCTGGGGCGACGTCTTCCTGGTGATCGACGGCTGGGGCAACTTCCGTCAGGACTACGAGGCGTTGGAGCCGCTGGTCCTGGACATCGCGGCGCGCGGCCTCGGTTACGGCATCCACCTGATCCTGTCCGCCTCGCGCTCCATGGAGGTCCGCGCGAACCTCAAGGACCACCTCATGAACCGCCTGGAGCTGCGGCTCGGCGACCCCATGGACTCCGAGTTCGACCGCAAGGTCGCCGCCAACGTGCCCACGGGCGTGCCGGGGCGGGGTCAGACACCGCAGAAGCAGCACTTCATGGCGGCGGTCCCGCGCATCGACGGCCTGTCCTCCGACACGGACCTGGCGGAGGCGACGCAGGCTCTCACGGCCGAGGTCGCCCGTCACTGGCCGCAGCCCGGCGCCCCCGAAGTGCGCCTGCTGCCCAGGGAGTTCCCGGCGGCCCAGCTGCCCCCGGGCGACCGTTTCCCGAACCGGGGTGTCTCCTTCGCCCTCGACGAGAACAACCTCGAACCGGTGTTCGTGGACTTCGACCAGGACCCGTTCTTCCTCGTCTTCGGCGAGAGCGAGTCCGGCAAGTCGAACCTGCTGAAGCTGCTCATCAAGCGCCTCACCGAGCGGTACGACGGCAACGACTGCAAGCTGTTCGTGGTCGACAACCGCCGCTCACTGCTGGGCGTCACGCCGCCTTCGCACCTGGCGGAGTACATCCCCATGTCGAACCAGATGCAGCACCACATGGACGCCCTGGCCGACCTGATGCAGCGCCGCACGCCCACCGCTGACGTCACGGCCCAGCAACTGCGCGACCGCAGCTGGTGGCACGGCCCCACGGTGTACGTGATCGTCGACGACTACGACCTGGTGTCCACGTCGAGCGGCAATCCGCTGGCGGGCCTGACGGATCTCCTCCCGTTCGCCCGTGACGTCGGCGTCCGCTTCATCATCGCCCGCTCCACCGCGGGCGCGGGCCGCGCCGGCTACGAGTCCTTCATGCAGCGCATCAAGGAACTCGGCGCCCAGGGCGTGGTCCTCGCGGGTGATCCGGGCGAGGGCGACCTGCTGGGCAACGTGCGGCCCCGGCCGATGCCCGCGGGGCGGGGCATCTTCGTGTCACGGAAGCGGGGGAAGCCGTTGGTCCAGGTGGGGTTGGTGGAGGACGGGGACGTGTGACGGTGGGCTGACGTGTGGGGTGGGGGCCGTGTCTGCTTCGGGGCACGGCCTCGGTGCGTTCGGGGCGCGGGGTGCGGGGGGCGGGGCACAGGGGGCGGGGCACGGAGTGCGGGGCACGGGGTGCGGGGCACGGGGTGCGGGGTGAGGCGATGAAGGCCGTACGCCGAACACGCTGCTCGTAGGGGGAAGCGGGGCGGGTGTTCTTCTCAGGCGGCCGCGTAGGCGAGCACTGTGCTGTCGATTCGTGCTGATGTTCCGGGCTGACGTTCATCAGGAAGACGCGGCCCGGGTGCACCCTGGCGCGCGAAGCCGTCGGGTGCGGTCCGTACCGCGCCTCGAAGCAGGTGAGCCGTCATCCGTCCGTGGTGGCGACGGCGGGGCCAGGACAGCGGACGAGGGAAGCACGGAAGGGGCGGCCTCCGCCCCTGCATCACGGTGAAGGTTCCGGCGAGGTCGACCGAATGCGAGCGCCCGAACCGTTCGCTCGGGCAGAGGGCCGCCGTTCACCGTGAGCGCGGTGGGGAGTGGCACGGCAGCGGGGTGGGCGCCTCCCGCGCGCGCCCACCCCGGAATTGCTCTGTACCGCTCGGCCTACTGGAAGTAGCTGGCCGCCTTCTTGTCACCCTGCATGTACGTACCGCCCGACGTCGCGACGACGTGGCCGATGCCCGTGAGCGCCGTGTGGATGTCGCCGGCTTCCTTGTCCCAACGGTGCAGCTTCTCGTTGAACGTGTCCTGAGCCTCGCCCTCCCAGTACTGAAGGCTGCTCACGACCAGCTTCTTGAGCTCCTGCAAATCCTGCTCGAGCTGGCTCGCCTCGTTACCGATCTTCGTCGCCGCGAAGTCAAGCCCGTCATAAGTGACTTGCAGCCCATCAGCGTTGTTGGCCATACCTGTCTACCTCGTCTCGCTGGGTGTGCGTGGTGGATGCCGGCTGCCCGGCGGAGTCCGTGTACCGGCTCGGCTCAGTAGGAGCTGAGGGAAGACGGCTGCACGGTGGGAGCGCCATCCTGAATATCGATCTTGTTGACCGCCGCCCGGACCTCGTCCTCCTTGCTGTCCTTGATGTTGCGCGTCGACGTCATCGCCTCGATGACATCACCCAAGATGGTGCCGATGTTCTGCAACGACTGATTGATCTCGGCCTGCTTCTTGTCGAACGCGGCACGGCCGATTCCCTGCCACTGACCCTCCAGGCCATCAATCACACCCTGAAGGTTGTGCACCCGCTTACGGATGCCCTCGTACTTCTCGTACATCTGCTTCTGCAGCTGAACTACTGCGGCATCTTCAAGCTTCTGCTTTCCGCCGGCCATGATCAGCCCTGCCTTTCCTGTGTCTGTTGTTGATCCGATTGATACGGCTCACCGTCGCGGATATCGCGCTTTACCGCGGTGAGCACGCAGTGCCTGCCCTATCCGAACAGCACAGGGCTGACGACGGCTGAAGACGTCAAGACCAGTCGAGGTCACCTGGCGCGCCGCGACCGCATGACGGCCACGCCCGCACCACCGATCACGATGACCGCGGCGGTTGCCCCCAGGGCGATCCAGAGGGTGTTGCTGTCGTTGGACGATTCCGTGCTTGATCCTGCCGCTGAAGTGCCGCCGAGAGAACCCTTCTCGGGGGCTTGTGACGCGGCTGGTGCAGAAGGTGAGGGAGAGGACGACGCGGAAGTCGCGGACTTCGCCAGCAGGTCTCCGCCATTGTCTTTCGCAAGCGGGTCGACGTTTGCCGACCCCGCGTTGTACTTGGCGTCCGCGAGAACGATGCGGGGACGGATGAACCCGTAGCCGGAGTACTTGTTCGGCTTGTCCTTCGGCCAGGAACGACCAGCCGAGTCGATCAGGGATCGGGTGACTTGATTGACCGACCAGTCAGGGTGCGCGGACCAGATCAATGCGGCGGCGGCCGACGCGATGGCGGAGGCGGCACTCGTACCCTGGTTCCCGACGCAGTACGAGCGGAAGGTGGCGTCGCACCATCCGGGGAGGTCCTCACCGGGGGCGGCAAGGTCGACGTAGTCACCGTAAGAAGAGGTCTGCGACACAGTCAGAGACTGATCGGCTGCCGCGACACCGAGGACGTAGGGGTAGGCCGCAGGATAGCCGATCAGCCCCTCCTCCTTGCCCTCGTTTCCAACAGCGGCCACCACGAGCTTGCCCTTGGAAGCCGCGTACTTGATTGCTGCTTCAGTGTCTCGTTCGATGGCTACCGTACTGAACGACATGTTGATGATCTTTGCGTCGGTGTCGGCCGCCGCTCTGATCGCCTCCCCAGTCGTGGGGATCTTCTGCTTCTCTTCTGCGGTTCCCTTGAAATCGCTGAACTCGACGCGGTACGGGACGATCTTCGCTCCTGGCGCCAGCCCCTTGATGCCACCGTTTGATCCGGTGCCCGCGATCAACTCCGCCATGGTCGTTCCGTGACCGTCATAGTCGTCAGTCGCACCGTATGCGACGGCTCTCGGAACCTCTTCCGTCAAGACCTGTCCCTTGAGTGACGCAGTGCTCGCGTTCACTCCGCTGTCGATGACAGCGATCTTGACTCCCTCCCCGGTGCTGACGTTCCACATCTGCTCAGTCTTCATCAGCTCCAGGTACCACTGCTTCGATTGAGCTTCATACGCCGTGGCGCTCGGAGCGAATCCCGCACTCACGGCGGCCAGGGCACCGACGAGTGCGCCGACAGCGCGCGCTCGCGTGCCGAAGCGCATCCTGACGATCGCAGCCCGCTCGGCTCGTCGGCTGATCCCTGACATCATCGTGCTCCGTGTCCTCGCTCGCACTCAGTTGACAACCGGCGGCACATCACGCCGCGGTGTGTTGGGAAGGGCGTCTCTCCGTCTTCGACCAGGTAATCGGGGCGCGCCGTCTCCGGAGTACTCCCCTCGCCATCGGACTTCCCCTGGCGACCAGGGCCACGTACGAGACCGGCGCCGCCGCGTGTCATCCCGTTGCGCTCGGCTCTCGCCGCAGAGTTATGCGCGCTCGGCCTGCCCGTGCTCCCCTCTCGCGGTGCAGGACGTACAGGCCCCCGACGCAAGGCCGTGGCGCTCGCCTGGGCGTACGGCCGGCTCAAGCGCCTGTCGCGTGTGCTTGGTTCCCGGCAGTTCGTTCGTCCCTCTGCATCAACGACAGGGTGGGCGCCTCCCGCGCGCGCCCACCCTGATATTCCGCTACGGCCTTCTTCTTACTGGAAGTAGCTGGCCGCCTTCTTGTCACCCTGCATGTAGGTACCGCCCGACGTCGCGACGACGTGGCCGATACCCGTGAGCGCCGTGTGGATGTCGCCGGCTTCCTTGTCCCAACGGTGCAGCTTCTCGTTGAACGTGTCCTGAGCCTCGCCCTCCCAGTACTGAAGGCTGCTCACCACCAGCTTCTTCAGCTCCTGCAAATCCTGCTCGAGCTGGCTCGCCTCGTTACCGATCTTCGTCGCCGCGAAGTCGAGCCCGTCATACGTGACTTGCAATCCATCAGCGTTGTTGGCCATACCTGTCTACCTCATCTCGCTGGGTGTGCGTGGTGGATGCCGGCTGCCCGGCGGAGTCTTTGTACCGGCTCGGCTCAGTAGGAGCTGAGGGAAGACGGCTGCACGGTGGGAGCGCCATCCTGGATGTCGATCTTGTTGACCGCCGCCCGGACCTCGTCCTCCTTGCTGTCCTTGATGTTGCGCGTCGACGTCATCGCCTCGATAACATCACCGAGAATGGTGCCGATGTTCTGCAACGACTGATTGATCTCGGCCTGCTTCTTGTCGAACGCGGCACGTCCGATTCCCTGCCACTGACCCTCCAGGCCGTCGATCACACCCTGAAGGTTGTGCACCCGCTTACGGATGCCCTCGTACTTCTCGTACATCTGCTTCTGCAGCTGAACTACTGCGGCATCTTCAAGCTTCTGCTTTCCGCCGGCCATGATCAGCCCTGCCTTTCCTGTGTCTGTTGTTAATCCGATTGATACGGCTCACCGCTGAGGTCTTACTCCGCGGCGGTAAGCTCGCACTAGCGCCCTATCCGAACAACGCAGGCTATTGGCTGTTGACGGCTGGCAACGTCACCTGGCGCGACGGGCCCGTACGAGGGCCGCGCCAACACCACCAAGCACGACGACCGCGCCGGCTGCTCCCAGAGCGATCCAGAGCATGTTGCCGTCGTTGGAGGTCTCCGCGTTTGATCCCGCGGCCGAAGTACCGCCGGTGGAACCCTTACCGGGAGCCTGTGACGCGGTCGACGTGGCAGGAGTAGGCGACGAGGAGGCCGAGGACGAGGCGGACTTTGCCAGCAAATCCCCACCGTTGTCCTTGGCCAGCGGGTCGACATCCGCCGGACCGGCGTCGTAAGAAGGGTCGCTGAGAACCATGCGAGGACGGACGAACCCGTACCCCGAGTATTTGTTGGGCTTGTCCTTCGCCCAGGTACGGCCGGCCGTGTCGATCAGGGCACGGGTGACCTGGTTGACTGTCCAGTCCGGGTGTGCGGACCAGACCAGAGCTGCAGCGGCCGAGGCGATCGCAGTGGCCGAACTCGTGCCGTTCCTATCGCAGTATGACCGGAAGTCCGCATCGCACCACCCTGGGAAGTCCTGCCCCGGAGCCGCGACATCCACGTAGTTCCCCGACGAGGAGAATTCCGACACCTTGCCGGATTCGTCTGACGCCGACACGCCAATTACATAGGGGAACGCGGCTGGATAGGCGATCATGCCCTTGTCTCGGCCCTCGTTGCCAACGGAAGCGATCAGCAGCTTGCCCTTCGAAGCGGCGTACTCGATAGCCGCCTTGTCCTTGGAACTTGGCCCCACCGACCCGAACGACATGTTGATGATCTTCACATCCGTGTCGGCTGCCGCTCTGATCGCGTCTCTGGCCTCGGGCGTCTTCTGCTTCTCTTCCGCTCCGCCCTTCAGATCCTCCGTCTCAATGCGATACGGGACGATCTTCGCTTCTGGCGCGAGGCCTCGCAGGCCGCCTCCTGCTCCCGTGCCCGCGATCAGCTCGGCCATGGTGGTGCCGTGTCCGCTGTAGTCGTCTGTGACGTTGTACGCGACCGACTTGGGGACTTCGTCGGTCAAGACTTGTCCCTTCAACGACGGGGTACTCGCGTTCACACCGCTGTCGATGACAGCGACCTTGACACCCTCCCCCTTGCTGACCTTCCACATCTTTTCGGCCTGCATAGGCTCCAAGTACCACTGCTTCGACTGTGCGTCGTAGGCAGCGGCGTCGGGGGCGAACCCGACAGCCGCAGCCGCCAGGGCGCCGACGACGGCGCCGACAGCACGCACTCGTCTACCGCAGCGCGTTCTGGGGAACATAGCCCGCTCGGCTCGGCGGCTGGTGCCTGACCTCATCGTGTTCCGTGTCCTCGCTCGCGCTCAGTTGACGACCGGCGGCACATCGCGCCGCGGTGTGTTGGGAAGGTGCGTCTCTTCGTCTTCGACCAGGTAGTCGGGGCGCGCCGATCCCGGCGTAGTTTCCTCTTCATCGGGCTTCCCGACGGGACCGGAACCGCGTACGAGACCCGCGCCACCACGCGTCATACCGTTTCGCTCGGCACCCGCAGCCGAATTGCGTGCGGAAGGCCTGCCCGTGACAGCCTGGGGCGTGCCCGCACCGGCACGCGACGTTGTCGCGCTCGAACCGGGCCGCGTCGTCGACTCGGGTCCACCGAAGACGCCACGCTGACTGGGGCGACCAGTCACGGGCCGGGAGTTGGCCGCTCCCTCTCCACCGACGACCGTGCCGCGGGGTGCCCTCGCCCCACCCTTCCCCGGAGTATTGCCGGTCGTCGCGGGCCGTCCTCCGACAACTCCGTTCGACCGTCCGGCGCCGGTGGTCGGACCCCCGCTGCCCGCCCGTGGCGCCGCTGTGCCGCCGGCCCGGGGTGTACCACCGCTGATCCCTTGGCCCATCGGAAGCGACTTGGATCCCGAAGCAGTGCCCTTGGCCAGCGACTGACCGGTCGACGTGGCTCGCCCCATCTGGTTCATGGGTCCCTGCGCCGCAGATCGTCCAGAACCGGAATTCGTCAAACCGGGCATACCGGCGCGGCCCTGAGCGGACGCAGGGGTACGGCCGCCACCACCGCCTGTGCTCCGGCCCTGCCTGGCATTGGGCAGCGGCGTTCCCAGGCCGCCGTCGAACAGGCCGGTCTGGCCGCCGCCTGGGGCAGGAGTGCCCATGACCGGCGGGTTCTGGCCGGTCACCGGAGTAGTCGTGGGCGGGGGCAGCGTCCCGACGCTGTCGATGTTCGTGCCAACGGTGTCATCGGGGTACATGATCTTGCCGGTGACATCCCTGACCGACGGCGGAGTGTCACTCGTGACGTTCCTGCCGCCTTCACCCGTCACCGTCGCGTGATGACCCGAGGGAGAGACCGTTCCCGTGGCGCTCCCCTGCGAGCCCGTACCAGCCCCTGAAGGGTCCGTTGAATTCAACTTCGCGGGCTGAGGAACTCCCACGTCAGGCATGGCCTCGAACGTCGGCGTCTTCTTCTTGTCAGGCAGAGCCGACAGCATCTCTTCAGACACCGCGTAGTAGGACGCCAACCGGTTCATCTGGTTGATCGCCTCTTGACGGTCCTTCTCCACCCGCACAGCAGCCGCGTACTCGTCTTTGTTCGCGGCCTTCTCAGCCTCGCTGAACTGCTCGGGGCGCTTCCGGTTCGGGTCCGTGTCACGGGAGGGCATGGAACCACGCACGGAAGCAAGGCCCATGGCGGCAGCCGTGATCTGGTCACCCGCAGCTCCGGCGAACTCACTCAAGTAGTTCGTATTCTCGACGAGCGCGGTGCCCCACGTACGGAAGGAGTCGCCCGACTCGCCAACCCAAGGCACGGTGCCGATGTGGCCGGACAGTTCGTCGGCTGCCGCTTTGATGGCATCGCGGGCGTCCCACAAAGCCTTGCCCGACGACTCGAGATCTTCAGGGTTCGTCTCCTCGACCAGGTCAACCAGCGCGTTGAGGTCGAGGTCGCTCTTCTCGAAGTCCGTCCGGTCCGCGACAGTCCGCCCGTAAGGCGTGGCCACAACTGCCGATCGAATCATGCGGTTGAGGAATCCGCCCGGCGGTCGTTCCTCGATGCCTCGAACGACGTCCGTGACGCCGTTCTGCCTTTCGACACGGTCGAAGTCCGCGTCGTGCTGCTTGTCGGTCATGGTCACATCACCAGGGTGCCGTTGTTGTCGGTGCGCTGCTCGCCGTCCTTCGTCCTCTGGATCTCAGTGATCTGTGTCTGGATCTCCCAGAACCTCCGACGCTGCTCCTCTTCGAGGTTGTTGAAGCCGTGTCGCGCACCCTGGACCGCGATACCGATCGCCTCGATCTGCAGATGCAGGCTCTTGGAGAGCGACGTGAGCTCGTGGTGGACCCTCTGATACTGCGCGTACAGACCAGTCGCCTCAGGAAACACGCCGCTCTGCCCGGAACTCAGCGACGTGGGCTTGATCGTCTGGGCGCCCACCTTCGCAGGAGCGCCGGCTGATGACTCAAGGTCGCGGAGGACCGCGTCCACCCGGTCCACGAACGCCTTCAGCGCCTCATCACTGGCCTCCAGGTTCGCCGCTCTGGTAGCCGACACGCCCCCCACCATGTCTGCCGGAAGCACGACGCTCCTCCCCGTTTCCCCGTACATCCATCAACCCCGACAGGATCGGGGCCGACCAACCACTCGCCGTACGATCGCAAAGCGAGCCGCGTCTGACAACGCTTTTACCACTGTAGTCAACCTGCACAACGAGACCAACAGAGGTGTGTAGTAAGTCGGTTACGAAGACATCCAGGTTGACGCGCTTTGCCCGACTTGCCGGTCTGCTGCGATCAAGTCACGCAACACTCGCACCGCGCACCCAAGTGGCACTACTCAAGCATCGGCGCTACCACGTTCCACGACATCGCCCTGTTTGCGATCTTCATCGAACTTCCACAGGTGGTCGATGCAGCCCAGCAGCAACTCCGGTGCGAGCCAACGGATGACATCACCCCATCGATGACTGGAGCGGAGACGAGGTCCGGTCTCACACCCGGTCAAGAGACGCACCGTGTTGGCATGGCTGCAAGTACCACCCCTTTCGGGCGGTCACCTTCTGACGCTCCATGCAGCAGGACGAGGACACCTCGTCAACGCAACTCGACGACGCGGGTCAACTCAGTCGCGCCCTCCGCACCAGTTGGAGGTCTGAAGAAGCGCTCGTACACGCACCCATGGTCCCGGTTGCTAACTTGATCGGCTGCGACATGACCGTGAACGGGGCGTCTCTCGACGCAACGGCAGAAGCCGAGTACAGGGAGAAGGGGTCCGCCCATGGCCTGGGAAGAGTGGGAAGAGCTCAAGGGCAAGCACGAGCCGACGAGCATGCAGTTGAACGGCGTGCCTGACGAAGGCGGCACGGGCGGGCCTTACGCGATGCCGAGCCAAACCGGGGACCTCCGAGTCGGCCATAGCGATCTGGTGAAAATCGGCAAGAACGCGCACGAACTGTACAACCAGCTGTGGGACAGGGCTCGCGTCAGCATCTCCAGCAGCGACTCGGCAGCGAGCAACCTGTCGAAGCAGGGCTTCGCGCTCGGCAGCGGACTGAAACACGTGTCAGACCGTTGGGAGGAGCAGCTGAAGTCCCTCATGGACGCCTGCGCTCATATTACAAATCATATGCAAACCACCAAGAAGGTTCACGCTGGTGACGAGCACTACATTCATCGACAGGTGAGCAGCATCGACGCACTAGACGCCGACTTTGACGAACGGGTTGGGGAACCGGGCGCAAAAAATCACTACGGCACGCAGGACAAGGGGGAGAAACCCGGTGGATGACGGTGCAGGAACGAGCACTCTACCCTCTCTCCAAAATATCGATCCCAAGTAAGGACCACCATCTGTGGATCTGGACGCCCT
Organism: Streptomyces sp. NPDC003011; assembly: GCF_053591515.1. Lineage (NCBI taxonomy): Bacteria > Bacillati > Actinomycetota > Actinomycetes > Kitasatosporales > Streptomycetaceae > Streptomyces > Streptomyces sp. NPDC003011. The sequence continues at coordinate 68,319 of NZ_JBSFTY010000027.1, read as the reverse complement.
GCGCTTCGCCAACTTCTCCTTGATCGACGAGGCCGTCACGGACTGGTCGACACTGGTCAGGAACCTTGAGGACCTCCAGAAGCAAGCCGAAGAGGGACTGCATCAAGCCGCCAACAAAGCCAACTGGGCCGGCGTCAATGCGCAGGTCACCAAGGAATTTATTGGTAAGACCGCCGGTGAAGTGACTGACGCCCACACGCAAGCGAAGACCATTCACGGCATTCTCAGTGACACAGTCGGAGAGCTCAAGCAGTATCACGAGAACCTAAAGACAGCCATCGAGCGTGGCCTGAAGAATAACTTGACTGTGGTGGACACTGGCAATGGGACATTCACCGTCACCATGAACGTCCATCCGGATCGGGCCGCCAAGGGCACCACCGTCTCCGAACACGACCAGAACGACACCACAGCTTTGCGTGACGAGGTGGAGGAGATTCTACGGAAAGCAACTCAGAGTGATACCACAGCTCAGTCCGTGCTGAAAGCCATCGCCGACCAGTCTGAGATGGGGTTTTCCGACGCCAACTACAAGGATCGGGACACGGCGGCAGCAGCCTTGGAGGCAGCCGACGACCTGGCCAGACTCGCGAAGAAGGACCCCCAACATCTGACAGTGAAAGAGTTCGACCGCCTGAATGCCGGACTGGAGAGATACCACGACGATCCGCTTTTCGCGGAACGCTTCGCCACTGCTCTTGGACCGAAGAATACGCTGGAATTCTGGTCCGGTGTCGCGGATCCACAGGTCACACCCGAGCTCACTCACGAACGCCGTGAACAACTGGGTGAATTGCAGAAGAATCTGAGCCTGGCGCTGGCTGTGGCGAGCCAGAGCGACACAGCATCGATGGCACAGTGGAAGCGCGATGTCATTGAGCTTGGTGACCAGCCGGTCGGCCACAGAGGAAATGTTCTTGGATTCCAGGTCATGAGTAACCTCATACGCGCAGGAGATTACGAAGACTCCTTCATGACCGAGTACGGCAAGCGTTTGATGGCGACGGAGCGAAGATTCACACACGACGGACAGCACACTGCCTGGCAGCAGTTGGGATTTGACCCCTACCTCAACCGGATGGGCGGTGACACAGGGTGGGATCCGTTGAGCGGTTATCTGAAGGGACTCTCCAACAGCCCCGAGGCCGCCACCGACTTCTTCAACGGTGACTTCATCCCGAAGGACGAGGAACACAAGCACGCAGTGTCCAACTTCACTTACCTGTTTGAAGAGCGCCACTGGCCCCATGCGATCAAGAACGACTACACCGGCGACGAGAGCAACGACGGTCGAAACAACCTCGCATCGGCTCTGGAGGCGGCGACGACCGGGCATCCCGCAGGGGAACTGCCCACACTCGATACCCCGGCACACGATAAGGGTCAGGCGAAACTTTTCAACGCCATCGTTTCCTCGGTCGGGGACGATCCGGAGCGGTTGACCGGGCGTGACTACATGTCGGACAGCATGGGGCAGATCGCTTCCGAGTATCTCCCAGACATCAACCGAGCCTCAAGTGACGTGAGCAGGGATTCGGAGGACTGGGGTCAGATCGAGAAGCTGTTCCCGATCGCTGGAACAGATTCCGAGGTGCAGCACCGAGACGTGAGCAAGTTCCTGTTTTCCATCGGACAGAATCCAGCGGGGTACGCTGCCGTCGAAGTCGGGCAACAGGCATACACGTCCAAGCTCATGGCGTATCACCTTGACCCCGATCTTCCGGCCGAACAGCGTTTCTCACAGGACCAGGAGACCACGGTCAGGCATATCTCGCAGCGGTCCGGTGAGGTATCGGGTGTTCTCGGCCTTGGACGAATGGAGGAGATCGGCAAGCCGGCTGGTGAGAAGGACGACGCCTACGACTACAGCGTCTCGCAACGGAAGAACATGATCTCGGGCGGAGTCGGAACCGCTGTGGGCGTCGGAACGTCGTTCGTCGCGACCCCCTGGGTCGGTGCGATTGCCGGCGGCACAGCAGGTGCGGTTACCAGCGTGGTCCTGGAGCGTGTCTTCAAAGACGCCGAGGGGCATGCCCTTGAGGACGTCACCGACAGTATGGGAAGCCGCTGGCAGGCCGGCTTGATGACGAATAACGAGTACGTCGCTCTAGGGGCGCAGACTGCAGCTGATGACTACCGTCTCGCGAACTCGGACGACATCGGAACGTGGGCGCGAGAAGGGTCTCGTCAAGGCTATATCAACGCCCGCGCCATTTTGGACGGCCAAGCTCCCGGCAGCACATCCGCTTCCTGACATCGAATCGACTGCGAGAAATCCATGTATGCGAACCTGATCCCCCGCCACCTCAATCAGGCACGAGCCGCCATCGCAGTGTCTGTCCTCGTCTTGTCGCTCGCGGGTTGCTCCGAAGAGCAACAGAAACGCGAGTACTCAATCCCTCAGTCTCTGTGTGGAATCTCCGTCGACGCTGGGGAACTCGCCAAATTCCTCCCCGCCGGGAAGAAAGTCGCGTCAAGAACCACGACCAGGTCCCCCACGGCCACACACTGTTCTCTGTCAGTTGACGGAAAGCCGATCGTTTACAGCGCTCAGGAGTGGTGGAACGACATGACGGTTCTGGAGTTCGCTAAAGGCCTCACCCTGGAAAAGCTGGACCACCAGACAGACGACGGTCGTTTCGCGTACTCGGGAGACAAGGCGTTCGGAAAGACAAAAGACTGTCGTAGCAGTGAGCGTAACGACCAGATCCTCTACACAGCCATTCAAGCTACCGGCTCGAAGAAAAAAGACGCAGCGGCCATGAAGAAACTGATCACCAGCTACACCGACGAGGTTGAACAATCCAGCGCCTGCCGGTGACAGTGCGCCCGCTGCACAGCATCACGAGGACGGGCCGCTCGCCCGTCCGTCGGGGACCCGGCGGACGCTCAGGAAAGCCTACTCACAGAAGCCTGCGGGCGACGTTGCAGGCTCCGCTCAGCGCATCCGCAGCCCGTTCTCCAGCCCCCCGCCCCGCCTCCGTCGCGCGTCCCGTATCGCTACCGCTGTGCCGCTCAGGCCCGCTACCAGGACGAGGCCGCCGACCACCACGTAGGTGGCCAGGCGGGTGTTGCGTTCGTCTGCTGTTTCGCCGAAGTGGAGGGGGGTGATCGACGGGGCCTCGCCCTTGGTCACGCCGTTCTCCGGTGCGGGTGACTGGACGGGGTGCTTCGGGTCCACGTCCGTCAGGGCCTTGACGGGGTCGATGACGCCCCAGCCGACCAGGCGGTCGTGGCCGGGAATGGAGCGTTCCGCCGTCTGTTCGATCTGGGCGACGATCTCCTGGGCCGACCACTCGGGGTACTTGGACTTCAGGAGTGCGGCCACACCCGCGACGTACGGCGCCGAGAAGCTCGTACCGTTGTCGGAGCAGTGGCCGCCGCCGGGGACTGTGGAGATCATGTCGACACCCGGGGCCGCCACTCCCACGAATTCTCCCGACTGCGAGAACGAGGCGCGTTCGTTGTTGCGGTCGGAGGCCGCCACCGCGAGGACGCCCTCGTACGACGCCGGGTAGGTGATCTTGACGTTGCCGCCCAGGCCGTCGTTGCCCGCGGAGGCGACGACCACGACGTCCTGGCCGAGGGCGTAGTCGACGGCGTCCTCCAGGGCCTGAGCGGGTCTCACCGCGTTGGCCGTGTCCTGGGAGATGTTGATGACGTCGGCGCCCGCGGCGACCGCGGCACGGATCGCCGTCGCGAGGGTGGCGGCGGTGCCGTTGCCCTCGGCGTCGTTCTGCTTGATCGGGATGATCGTGGCGTCCGGTGCCAGGCCGACGAAGCCGGTGCCCTCCAGCGGGCGGGCCGCGATGATGCCGGCCACGCGGGTGCCGTGGCCGACCGTGTCGGTGGTGCCCTGGCTGTTGCCGCGGTCGATCTTCTCGCCCTCGGAGTTCTTCTCCGGGAGGAGGTTCTTTCCCCTGGAGGCGTCGACCGCCCGCGTGAGCTGCGGGTTCTTCGTGTCCACCCCGGTGTCGATCACGGCCACCTGGACGTTCTTGCCCGTGGACTGCGCCCACAGCTCGTCGAGGTTGACGCGTTGCAGGGCCCAGGGCCGGCCCGTGTAGTTCTTCGACGGGAACGTGCACTGGTCGTCCGCCACGGCCGGGGTCGCGGGCAGGGCCAGGACCGTGGTGGTGGCCATGACGGCCGTCGTGGCGGCGAGGGCGGCGGCCGTCCTCACCGTTCCCCGGGCCCGGAGCCGCGTCGTCCACGACATCCCCGACACCTCCGCGTTCAGCGCCTTCAGCATGGCTTCGTACTCCTCCACCCGGCGTCTACGAGCCCTGCGGCTGCCGTGCCGCCGACTCCGACAGGCGCGGGCCCGTCGGCAGGAACGTCGACCAGTCGACGGGGACGGGCGCGGGGGCCACCTTCTCGTAGCCGAGCCGGGTCTGGGCGATCTTGGCCTCCTGCAGCTCTTCCTCGCGCTGCTTGGCGGAGGTGCCGATGCCCTCGTCGTCGGTGGCGCTGTCGCTGTTGGACTGCAGGGCGTAGCGCAGGCCCGTGTCGGTGACCAGGAAGACGCCGCCGGCCCCGGTCTCCGTGCCCTGGAACTGGCGGTAGAGCTGGCCGGAGCCGGCCGTGACGTACGCGCTGGAGGAGCCGGTGGGCAGCTCGGCGGGGAAGTCGGTGCCCACCCAGGTGGACAGCGTCGTCGTCCCTTCCGCCCGGCCCGTCGTGCCGACCGAGAGCAGGACGTTGCAGACGGTGTTGCGGCCGGAGGTGGCGCTGCTGCCGTCGTTGACCATCTTCGGCCGGAACGCCGGCCAGGTCTTGGCCGCCGTCTTCTCGAACGGCGTGCTCTCGACGACCGCGCCGGGGCTCACCTGCTGCGCCTCACCGGCCTGGCCGACGGGGACGAGGTCACCGCTGTTGAGCAGCAGGGTGGCGACGAACTCGGAGATCTCGGCCACGCGGCCCTCCAGCACCACGTAGTACTGCATCCGCGAGCCGTTGGCGGCCCTGATGACCTCGCCGACCTTGTCGTACTGCGCGGGGAGGCCGGAGACGTTCGCCCGCGCGCCCGGGGTGCCGTCGATCTCCGGGATGGAGATCGCGTTGCCCTTGTGGAGGGTCGCGAGCCATTCCTGCGACACCCGCTGCGGGGCCCGGCCCTGGGTGTCGAGTGCCTTGAGCAGCTCGGTGTCGGCGGGGTCGGCCAGGGGGTACGCGGTGCCCTGGGCGTCGACCACGTACGGGGTCTTCTCGTCCGGGCCGACGACGTACATCAGGTCGCCGCCGGAGAGCTTGTTGCGGCCCTCCGTCTTGGCGAACTCCTTCTTCGCGAGGACGAACGCGGCCTTCTGGATCGCGCGGCCGCCCTCACCGGGACGCTCGCAGACCGCCCAGCGCTTGGCGGCCTCGGCCTCGTCGGCGGAGGGCAGGCGGTCGGGGGCGTAGGGGATGCCGATCGTGGCCCCGTGCGGCGGCTTGCCGCTGTCCAGGACCTTCTCGTCGACGGTGATGACGTCGGCCTTGCTCGGGTCCAGGAGCAGCTTGGCCGAGGCCATGTTGAGCACCGGGTGCAGCTGCGTCTGGTCGCCCGTCTTCAGCACCACGTACCGGGTGGTCGACTTGCTCGCGACGATGACGTGCTCTTCGGGTGTGTTCCAGCCCTTGGGTGCCGTCGGGCTGAACATGCCGATGCCGCCGAACACCGCGAGGATCACCACGCCGACGATGACGCCCGGCATGAGCGCACGCAGCGGCTTGGGCGCGCCTTCCTCGGAGCCCGTCGGAGAGGGCTGGAGGAAGGATGCGAGCGTACGGCGCTTCGCGAAGGTGTAGGCGTTGAGTTCGTCCCGCCGTGATGCCATCTGTGTCCGCTCTCTCCCCGTGCGGAGCCGTGGGGGACCTGTGAAGATCCGTCCCCCGTCCTCGGTGGCCTCCGACGCCTCTGCTGCCTGGACTGTCAGAGCCGCCCCCTACTATGCCTGTTGCGTGACCGTGCTGGTGGCACGGGTAGGGTGTTCAGGCCTTCAAGGGGCCGGAGCGCAAGGGTTTTCGGGAGAGTTCGGGGGTTTTGGAGTGATGGCTTCCGCAACGCGGGCCCGGTCGCGATCGCAATCGGGGGCGCGCTCGGGCCGCGCGGGCCGGTCGGGTCCCCGCGGCTCGTCCTCCCCCCAGCCGCCGGCGGCGCGACCGGGCGCGACGCCCGCCGCCTCGGCGCCGCACCGCGGCTCCGTCGCACCCCATCTGAAGTCGCGCTCGGAGCGCGGGGGTTCTTTCGCGGTGCAACGCCTGGTGATGCTGGAGCTGGCCGCCGCGATCGTCGTGGTCGGCTGGCTCGTCGGCACGGTCGCGCTCGTGGTGGCGGGCGTGGTCGCCACGGTCCTCGTGGTGCTCGCTCTCGTACGACGCCGTGGGCGCTCCCTGCCCGAATGGCTGGGCACCCTGCTGGCGCTGCGAGCCCGCACCCGCAAGGCCGCGAACACCCCGCTGCCGCAGGACACCGACTCCGGTCTCGCGCCCGCCGTGGAGTGCGACCCGAACCTCAGGACGTACAGCTACAGCCGGGGTGACGACCGCGACCAGCGGCGGCCGGTGGGCATGGTGGGCGACGGGGGCTTCCTCACCGCGGTGCTCCAGGTGGAGTCGGACGCCGGTGCGCTGCGCGCGGAGCGCAGTCGCCGTCCGCTGCCCGTCGGCCTCGTGCAGGACGCCCTCGACGTCGACGGGATCCTCCTGGAGTCGGCGCAGATCGTGGTGCACACCCAGCCGGCGCCCGCGCTGCATCTGCCTCAGCAGTCCGTCGTGGTGAGCAACTACGCGCCGTTGCAGGCCCAGACCGGCTCCCCCGCGGTGCGCATCACGTGGATCGCGCTGAAGCTCGACCCGGAGCTGTGCCCGGAGGCGGTGGCCGCGCGCGGCGGCGGGCTGGTGGGCGCGCAGAAATGCCTGGTGCGGTCGGCGGAGCATCTGTCCAGTCGGCTGACCGGTGCCGGGTTCGTGGCGAACATCCTCACGGAGGAGGAGCTGACGGCCGCGATCGCCACCTCCGCGTGCGCCAACCCGATGGTGACCGCGCAGGCCGCGCAGACCGGGCGGAGCGAGGTCCCGCAGCGGCGGACCGAGGAGGCCAGCCGCAGCTGGCGCTGTGACAACCGCCGGCACACCACGTACTGGGTGCGGCGCTGGCCCCAGTTGGGCGAGTCCGGCACGTCGCTGGCGCAGTTGGTGGCGCAGCTGACGGCGGTCCCCGCGCTGGCGACGACGTTCAGTCTGACCCTGGCCCGGGGCGACCGGCAGGACGTGGCCGTCACCGGTCACCTCCGGATCACCGGCCGCAGCAACCAGGAGCTCACCGACGCCCGTCGCGAGCTGGAGCGTGCGGCACGGCAGGCGCGGACCGGGCTCGCGCGGCTGGACCGTGAACAACTCCCCGGCGTTCTCGCCACCTTGCCGCTCGGAGGTGCCCGCTGATGGCCATGCCGACATCGACGCCGCCGTCCTCGTCCGACGGCGGACCGGCCACCGGTCTCCGGGAGCGGCTGCGCACCGGGTTCGGCCTGGTGGGCCCGCGGCATCCGCGGCACACGCTGCCCGTGGAGCAGATCGGCGCGCTCTCCCTGCCCATAGGGGACGACGGCGTGGTGGCGGGCGTGAACGCCGAGGGCCAGCCCGCCGTGCTCGGGGTCAACCGCCCTACGCCGTACGACATTCTCCTCATCGGCGGTCTGTGGACGGCGCAGGTGCTGGCGCTGCGCGCGGCGGCGACGGGAGCGCGGGTGGCCGTGGAGACGGGCCGGGCGCAGGCCTGGATGCCGATGGTGCACGCCATGGGCGGCGGGCAGAACGGCCTGGCCGTGTACGACGTCGGCCGGGTGCCTCCGCAGGGCGCGTCGGCCGGTACGCCCGTGCTGGTGGTGCGGGACTGCGGTATGCGGCCTCCGCGCGGGCGCGTGGTGTCGGCGCCCTGGCAGTCCGTGCTGACGCTCCTTCCGTATCTCAGCCCGGTCGCCCCGCGGTTGATGCGCCAGGCGCGTCTGGTCGGCGTGCAGCGGGTGTCCCCGGACGAGGCGGCGGAGATCGGGCGCGTGATAGCGCTGCCGCGTCCCGAGATCGAGTCGCTGCCCACCCTGCAGGACGGTCTCACCCTGTGGTGCACCGAGCGGGACCGGCAGTACGTGCTGACGCAGGCGACGGATGCCGAGACCGGGCTGCTGGGCGTGGCCCGCCGGATGGACTGAGGCGAGCACCCGCCGACACCACCGGTACGGGCGCCGGTACGGGCGCCGGTACGGGCGCCGGTACGGGCGCCGGTACGGGCGCCGGCAACGGGACGGGACAGAGACGGGCACGGGACAGGCACCGGCACGGGACAGGCACGGGTACGGGTACGGGCGCTTCGGCGTCTCCCGTCCCGAGTCGGGCATGGGTCGGCACCGCCCCGGCGGTACGCATCAGGCCAGGACCTCATGTCCAACTTGTGAGTTGTGCGCAGGATTTGCTCCCTTTGCGGAAGCCCGTCGGGTGGGCGGGCCTGCCGGGCGCGCGGTTTTGGTGATTAGGCTGGGGCAGAGCACGTCGCGAGTACCCGCGAGCGGGCGATGCGGGCTCTGCGACGCGGGGCCCGAGGCCCATAGGGGGACGGCCCGGCGAATCGGACGACAGGAACGGTCGCCCCAGCACGGCATGAGGGTGCTCGACCACACCAGGAGGAACTGTGAACAGCGATCGGGACGGGATCCGCGGGGGCTGGGACACACCCGACGACGACCAGACCGACGCGGAGTCCGCCATCGAGATGACGGGCGAGTTCACGATCGACTACGCCCCGCCGGCCTGGTACACGCAGAACGCGTCGGGCACGTCAGGTGGGACTCCCTCGGCTTCTTCGACTCCGTCAGCTCCGTCGACTCCGTCAGCTCCGTCGGCTCCGGTGCCCCCGGCTCCTGCGAACGCCCCCGCCACGCCTCCCCCGCCGGTCGGGCCGCCCGTGGCCGTACCGGACCTGCCACCCGGCGGTGGGTTCCAGCCGACCTGGACGACCTCGCCCACGACGCCCGAGGGGGAGACCGGGGACGGCGACCTCGTCAGCGGCGCGACCATGCGGATCTCGGCCTCCTCGTTGAAGCGTGAGATCGCGGGGGGTTCCGCCGGTGAGGACACCAGCGGAGAGCACACCGATGAGCCGTCGGGCACCACCTCCGGCACGCCCTCGACCGGTCCCGGAACCCCACCCGGAACCCCTCCCGGAAGTGCTCACGGTGCCGCGGGAACTCCGGAACCGGAAGGCATCGACCCGGCCGCCCCGCAACCGGCCGCCCCGCAACCGGCCGCCGAGGAGCCGCAGTCCGGTGCCGGGACGCCCGCGCAGGTTCCGATGCCCTCGCAGGCCACGACGCCCGCTGCTCCGGTCCCGACGCCCGTTGCTCCGGCCTCTACGGACAGTGCGGTGACGCCGGACGCCGGCGACGCCGCTTCCGAGCCCGCCGCGGGTGAGCCCGACGCCGAAGGCACGGCCGATCCGGCGGGCGACGTCACGGCCGCCGCGGAGGAGTCCGCCTCCGGCGGCGACCAGGGAAGCGCCGACCGGGACGCCCCGTCCCTCATCCACACGGCGAGTGCGCCGCAGGACCCGGAGAGCGCCGACGCCACGCCGAGCGGCGCCCAGCCGTCCGAAGGCGCACCCGGCACGGCCGACGGGTCTGCGGACGCCCCCACTCCGAACGCACCCACTCCGAACGCTCCCACTCCGAACGCACCCGCTCCGGACGCCCCCGCCCCGGTCAGTGCCGCGCAGGAGGGCGCCCCGGACAACGCCGGTCCCCAGAGCACCGAAGTGCCCACAGGCGCCGTCCCCGCACCGGACGCCCCGCCCGCCTGGGCTCCCCCGCCGGCGCCGCAGAGCGGTGTCCCGCCGCTGCCGCCGTCCTACCAGCCGGCCACGCCGGTCACGGCGGCGCAGTGGCCCGGGCAGTCCCAGCCGGACGCCCCGGCCCCTCAGCAGCCCGGTCCGGCCCAGCCGTCGATGCCGCCCCAGCAGCAGCTGCCGCACCAGCAGCCTCAGCAGCCGTTCCAGCCGCAGGCCCCGCAGCCCGCGCCGGCCGCCTGGCACGCCCCCGCGGCGCAGCCCACACCACCGGCCCCGCCGGCCCCGGCCGGTTACGGCTTCCCGCCGCCCGCCGCTCCCGCGGCCCCCCAACCCACCCCACCGGCTCCGCCGCAGAGCGGCTACGGCTTCCCCCAGCCCCCGGCACCGGCCCCGGCACCGAACGCGCAGGGCGGGTACGGCTTCCCCCAGCCCCCCGCGCAGGCGCCGAACGCCCAGAGCGGCTACGGCTTCCCGCAGCCCCCGGCCCAGTCGCCGGCCGGCCCGCAGCAGCCGGGGTACGGCTTCCCGCACCCCGCGTCGGCCGGACCCCAGCCGCCGAACTCCCCCGCCCAGCCGGGCGGATACGGCTTCCCGCAGCCGCCCGTACAGCAGGGCCAGCCGGGACAGCCGGGACAGCAGGAGCAGCAGGGCCAGCCGCAGCCGAACACCGCGCAGCCCGGCCAACCCGGTCAGCCGAACGCGGCCCACCCCGGACAACCGCAACCCGACGCCCACGGTCAGCAGCCCTACTCCCACCCCCACGCCCAGCCCCACCCGCAACCCGCCGCCCCGCCCGTCGACCCCCGCACCGGTGCTGCCTGGCCGCAGCCCATCCAGCACGACCAGCGGCAGCCGACCAACCCCGGTGCCGCGCCGCTCGGTTACACCGCGGCCGTGGAACTGTCCTCGGACCGGCTGCTCAACAGCAAGAAGCAGAAGGCGAAGAGCAGCCGTCCGACCCCCGGCAGCAGCCGGTTCAAGCTGGGCGGGAAGAAGGAAGAGGCCGAGCGGCAGCGGAAGTTGGAGCTGATCCGCACGCCGGTGCTGTCCTGCTACCGGATCGCCGTGATCAGCCTCAAGGGCGGTGTCGGCAAGACCACGACCACCACCGCGCTCGGCTCGACCCTCGCCACCGAGCGACAGGACAAGATCCTCGCGATCGACGCCAACCCGGACGCCGGTACGCTCGGCCGCCGTGTGCGCCGGGAGACCGGGGCCACCATCCGTGACCTCGTCCAGGCGATCCCGTACCTCAACTCGTACATGGACATCCGGCGGTTCACCTCCCAGGCCTCCTCGGGGCTGGAGATCATCGCCAACGACGTCGACCCGGCGGTGTCGACCACGTTCAACGACGAGGACTACCGGCGCGCGATCGACGTGCTCGGCAAGCAGTACCCGGTCATCCTGACCGACTCCGGCACCGGTCTGCTGTACAGCGCCATGCGCGGTGTACTCGACCTCGCCGACCAGCTCATCATCATCTCGACGCCGTCCGTGGACGGTGCGAGCAGTGCGAGCACGACCCTGGACTGGCTGTCCGCACACGGGTACGCGGACCTGGTCTCACGGTCCCTCACGGTCATCTCCGGGGTCCGCGAGACCGGCAAGATGATCAAGGTCGAGGACATCGTGACGCACTTCGAGACCCGCTGCCGAGGTGTGATCGTGGTGCCGTTCGACGAGCACCTGGCCGCCGGCGCCGAGGTCGACCTCGACATGATGCGGCCGAAGGTCCGGGAGGCGTACTTCAACCTCGCGGCGCTGGTCGCCGAGGACTTCGTACGGCATCAGCAGGCGCACGGTCTGTGGACGAGCGACGGCAACCCGCCTCCGGTCGCCGCCCCGCCGATGCCGGGTCACCAGACGCAGGGACAGCCGTACCCGGGACAGCCGTACCCGGGGCAGCCGGGTCCGTACCCGCAGCAACAGCAGCCCCAGCCCGGCCAGCCGGGACAACCGGGCCCGGGACAGCAGTACGCCCCCCACCCTTACCCCCAACCGGGTCAGCAGGGCCAGCCGCCCGCCCAGCCCGGCCAGCCGTACCCGCAGGCAGCCGGCCCCCAGCCCTACCCCTCGCAACCGCAGGCGCAACCACAGCAGCAGCCGCAGCAGGGCCAGCCGGTACCTCCCGTTCAGCCCGGCCAGCCCGGCCAGCCGTACGCCGGCTACGGCTACGGCTACCCGCAGCCGGACGGGCAGATCCCGCCGCCCCCTCCCCCGCCGCAGCAGTAGCCCCGCAGCAGTAGCTCCGCAGCAACAGAAAGGGCGGCCGGTGCCCCGAGGCACCGGCCGCCCTTCGGCGTCGTACGGAGAGGGATCGGACGAGGGGAACCTACTCGGCCGCCGCGACCAGTTCCCGGCAGCGCTTGACGTCCTCGCCGATCTGCACCAGCAGCGCGTCCAGCGTGTCGAACCTCGCCTGCCCGCGCACGAAGGCGAGGAAGTCGACGGCGACGTGCAGGCCGTACAGGTCGAGGCCGACGCGGTCGATGGCGTACGCCTCCACCGTGCGCTCGGTGCCGTCGAACTGCGGGTTGGTGCCGACGGAGATGGCGGCCGGCATCGCCTCGTCCTGCACGTGCAGCCAGCCGGCGTAGACGCCGTCGGCGGGGATCGCGGTGTGCGGGAGGGTCTCGACGTTCGCCGTCGGGAAACCCATCTCCCGGCCGCGCTGGGCCCCGCGGACGACCACGCCCTCCACCCGGTGCGGGCGGCCCAGGATCTCGGCGGCGCCCTCGACGTCGCCCTCGGCGACCAGGCGCCGGGTCAGGGTCGAGGAGAAGGGCTCGCCGCCGCCCGCCTCGCCCCGGACGTACAGGTCGACGACCTCGACCTCGAAGTCGTAGACCTCGCCCTGCTCGACGAGGAACTCCACGTTCCCCGCGGCCTTGTGGCCGAAGCGGAAGTTGGGGCCCTCGACGACGGCCTTGGCGTGCAGTTTGTCGACGAGCACCTTGACGACGAAGTCGGCCGGCGACAGCTTCGAGAACTCGGTGGTGAAGGGCAGGATCAGGACCGCGTCCACGCCCAGGCCGGCCATGAGTTCGGCGCGGCGGTGGTGCGGGGCCAGCAGCGGCGGGTGGCTGCCGGGGCGGACGACCTCGCTGGGGTGCGGGTCGAAGGTGACGACCACCGCGGGAACGCCCAGCTCGCGGGCGCGTTCCACGGCATGCCGGATGATCAGCTGGTGCCCCCGGTGGACCCCGTCGTAGGAACCGATGGTGACGACGCTGCGCCCCCAGTCCTGGGGGATGTCCTCCAAGCCACGCCAGCGCTGCACTGTGACCGCTCCTCGTCGCATCCTCGTCGAGCCCGTGTCGTCGACCGTGTCGTCGAACCCGTGTCGTCCCGCTACCTCTTACGCAGGTCTAAGGGTGCCATGCCGCGTGCCCACGGCCCGCATCGGCATGGGGCCTGTGACGGGGCGCACGTATCCGTCGCGGGCTCAGGCGGGGACGCGTACGCCCGCCAGGTTCTCGATCATCCGGCGGGCGCTGGGACCCACCACCGCGGCCCACTCCCCGGGGGTCTCGGTCAGCCAGCCGGCCACCAGCGCGGCGAAGCCGGGAACGTGGCGTCCCAGGTCGACGAGATCGCGGTCGAACCGGGTCGCGCCGTCCGGGGTGCGGACGAGGAGGAGGCCGGTGCGGTGGACCAGACCCCGGGTCACGAGGAGGTCGTCGCGGCGCGCGGCGGCGGTGTGCAGCACGGCGGCCAGTACGGACGGGTCGTGTTCGCGGGTGAGGAGGAATTCGAGGAGTTCCTGGCGCAGGGGGCGGGAGTGGGGCGTGCCGGAGGCGGCGAGGACAGCCGCGAGCGCCGCCCGCACCTGCTCGGGGCCGCCGTCCAGCAGACCCGTGACCAACGGCAGGAGGACCGGCCGGGCGGTGGGCCCGTGGTCCAGGCGGCGGTCGACGTACGCGGCCACGTCCCGCGACGTCTCGGGGCGACGCTCCACCGCCTCGCGGACGAGGACGGCGACCCGGCGCGCCAGGGCGGGCGTGGTGACGTCGGCGAGGGTGCGCAGCGCCTCTCCGGCGTCCGGGCGGCGCAGCCGCGCGCGGAAGGCGTCGAGGACCGGCTCGGGGTGGGTGGCGAGGGCGGGGACCAGCGCGTCGGGCGGGAGCTGCGGGTCGCCGGCCACGAAGTGCCCGAGTGCCTGCGGGAGATGGCGGGCCCGGGTGCACGGGTCGCGGACCAGCAGGGCGAGGGCGCCGCCGTGCAGGGTGCAGTCGTCGGGGCGGGCGAGCAGGGCGAGGGCGGCGTAGCGCAGCAGTTCACGGTCGGCCTCGGTGCGCACGTGCGGGGCGGCGCGCAGCCCGTACGCCACCGCCGCGACCCGCCGTGCGGGCCGCTCGTCGTGCGCCCAGCGGTCGACGGCCCGGCAGAGCGCGGAGGGTTCGTCCTCCGCCAGGACGGCGAGCAGTTCGTCGGCCCGGCGGTGCGCGCAGCCGACGAGTACTTCCGTGAGGTCGTCCAGGGCCTGGTGCCGGTGGGTGTGCAGCAGCGCCTGCGCGGCCGTCGCGACGGTCGCGTCCGGGGTGGCGGGCAGCGGCCGTTCGTCGTCGAACCAGCGGGTGAGGTGCGCCTGTACGGCGGTGGGGTCGGCGGTGAGCAGCCGGGCGACGGCGTCGAGGAACCGCGGACCGGCCTCGTGCGGGGGGCCGTCGGCGAAGACCAGACGGCGCAGGAGGTCGAGGCGGGCGTCCCGCGGGAGCGGCAGGGCGGCCCAGAAGCCGGGTCCGAGCCCCGTGGGGAGCGGTCGGCCCCGCCGGCGCCAGGTCACGAGCCGGTCGGTGAGCAGGTGCAGGACGGCCGTGTACGGGGTCGCGTCGGGGACGCGCCGGAGGGTCTCGGCGAGGAGGCGGGCGGCCCACCAGGAGTGCGGGTCGGCGTCGAGCGCGTAGACCATCTCCTCCAGGCGCAGCGCCAGTTGAGGGGTGCCCTGCTGGCGGGCGAGGAGCAGCAGGGCCTGCACGACGGGGCCGATGCGGTGATGCGGGACGGGCAGTGGAGGGGCGCCCTGCGGATCGGCGCCGCGCGGATCAGCGCCGTACAGGTCGGTTGCCTGCGGATCGGTTCCCCGCGGATCGGTTCCGTGCTGGCCGGTTCCCTGCGGATCGGCTCCACGGGGAAGGGTGCGGCGGCGGTGGACCAGGGCGCGCAGGGCCTCGTCCAGGTCGAGGTGCGTGCCCTGGATCCAGTCGGCGAGTTCCTCGTGGGCGAAGCGGTAGCCGGTGCCGGCGGGGACGAGGAGGCCCTCGGTGAGGACGGCGGACGCCCAGCCGGTGCCGCCGCCGAGCCGCGCGGGAGCCGGCCCCCAGGGGAACACCGCCTCGAACGACTTCCGGTCCAGTTCGCCCTGGCCGGGGCCGAGGCTGCGGCGGGCGGCCTCGTGGACCTGGCCGGAGACCTTCGCGGCGAGACGGCGTACGGCGGAGCCGCGCAGGCCGTGCTCGGCGGCCAGCCGGACGGCGATGCGCAGGCACATCAGGTCGAGGTACGCCGAGAAGACGTCGTTCCGGTCGATGCGGACGTGGGTGGCCTGGTCGAAGCCAGGGGCGTCGGGAAGGGCGGCGCGGACCTCGCAGAGGAGCCGGAGGGTCAGGGGGTGGCGGGCGTCCTGGTCCGCGAGGGCGTGTTCGGGGATGCCGTAGCGCGCGCGGGCCCAGCGGGCCTCGTCCTGGCTGAGGTCTTCCAGGTGCACGTGGGGAGGGATCCGTCCGGGGTTCCCGCCCTCGTCGCCCGCTCCGTGTCCGTCCCTGGGGGCTCCCGAGCGCACGTCCCCGCTGGCCGCGTCGACGGTTTCGTCCTCGCGCGCGGGCCGGGCCGGAGGACGCGGACCGGCGCTGAGCGGTGGGGTCCCCCGGTGCAGCGTCTCTGCCGGGAAACCGGCCCCCGCCGTCTCCCAGTACTCCTCACGGCACGCCACCACCAGCCGCGCCCCGGCCTCGCGCAGCCACGTCGCCGTGCCGGCGGTCCACTCGGAGAGCCGGTGGGCCGGCACCGGCGGCATCTCCTCGGGGCCGTCGAGGAGGAGCAGGAGCGGGCGGCCGGCGCCGCGGGAGACACGGGCGAGACGGTCAGGGCCGAGGTCGCCGAGGTCGGCGGGCAGGACGGACCGCGATGCCGCCACGATCCGTGCGGCCCGCGCCAGCGCCCGGCGTGCCGCGTCCGCGACGCAGACGTCCCCGTCCTCCAGGTCGGCGCCGCGCAGCCACAGCGTGGGGGCCGGTTCCGCACTGCGGTGGCGCCGGGCGGCGAGGGCCGCGAGTTCCGTCGTACGGCCGCTCCCCGGATCCCCGACGAGGCCGAGGACGACGGCCGGCCCCCGCACGAACGCGGCGAACTCCGCCACCACGCCGACCCGTTCGACCGGCTCGACGTCCCCCGGCTCCACCACACCTCCAGGCGCATCCGCGCCCGGCACGGCTGCTTCCGGCACGGCTGCTTCCGGCACGGCTGCTCCGGGCACGGCCGCGCCCGGCTCGCCCACGTCGGACCACCCCAGGCCGAACGTGCACGCCCCCCTCAGGCCCCCCGGCCCACCCTCCCCCGCCAGCACTCCGGGCGGCCCGTCCTGCCCCACCGAGGTGGCCGTCAGTTCCAGTACGCCTGCCAGGTTGAGGTCGGCGGCGTAGGCCGGAACCGTCGCCGCGTTCTCGGCGAGGAGCTCGGCGAGGGGGCCGTCGGGTGCCGGGCGCAGCGGTACCGCGAAGCCGGCGTCTCGGTGGTCGCTCCGCAGGGATGTCCCGAGGACGCCGACCACGGCGCCGGTCGCGGCGTCGAGCACGGGTCCCCCGGCGGCCCCGCCGCCCAGCCGCAGCGCGTCCCGTCCCGCCGTGCCGATCGCCAACTCCAGTACGTCGTCCAGGAGATGAAAGCGGTCCGTGGCCGCGTACGTCACACCGGCCGTGCCGAGCACCCGCGCCTCACGCCAGCAGCCGGCCGGCACCCGCACGTACGTGCCGGACTCGACCCGGTCCCGCACGGTGACGGGGAGAGGGTCCACACCGAGGCCCTCGGTGCGTACGAGGGCCAGGTCCAGTGCGGGCAGCGGGGTCACCGCGTCGGCGGTCACGACGCAGCTGCGCTCTCCGGCGGCGTGCAGCACCAGCCGGGTCAGGCCGTCGACGCTCTCGTGGCTGGTGACGACCGTGCCGTGGTGGTCGGCCACGAAGCCGATGCCCCGGGGGCGGCCGGCCAGGTCATGGACGCGCACGAGGGCTTCGTCGCGCCCGGACACCAGCCCCGGCCCCTGCTCCTGCCCCTGTCCTTGCCCTTGCCCTTGCCCTTGCCCCGGCCGTACGGGGTCGTGGGCCTCCCCGGGCCGCGGGCCCCTTTCCGCCATGGTCGGTACCTCCCCGCCGTCCGCGCGGGCCTCTTCCGCACGCACGTGCCCAGGCCCTGTCTTCGACGGTAGGCGCGAGATGATCAGCCGGACAGATCGCGTGGCGAACGCGCCCCCTTCCGCTCCCCCGCTTCACTCCGAGCGCCTGCCCGGCCGGGTGAATGGAGGGGGGCGGCTGGATACACCCTAGAGGTGGGGGAACCGAGGGGGACCGTGGAGCGGCGGCAGCGACGACCCCGTGATCGCCGCTCCACGGGCGGCACCGCGCGAGCCGTATCGCGAAACCGGCCCGCCATCGCCCCCGGGCCCACCTCAGCCGAACACGGCCAGGCTCTTCGCCTTGCCCTTGTGCTCCTCGACGAGCGCGAGGAAGACCCCCTCGGGGTCGAACACGGCCACGGCGCCCCTGCCCGCGTACTCCTCGGGCATGTCGAGCCGTACGCCGTTGGTCAGCAGCTTGGCGCGCCTGGCGTCCACGTCCCAGCGCGGGAAGGCGGCGGTGGCGGCCTCGGCGATCGGCATCACGGTCAGCTCCTCCTGGAGCTGGTCGAGCGTCTTCGCGGAGTCCAGCTTGTACGGGCCCACACGCGTCCGGCGCAGCGCCGTGAGGTGGCCGCCGACGCCCAGGCCGGCGCCGAGGTCGCGGGCCAGGGCCCGGATGTACGTGCCGGACGAGCAGACCACCGACACCACCAGGTCGAGCACGGGCGTGCCGTCCTCGGCGACGGCGTCCCGGACGTCGTACACCGCGAAGGACGAGACCGTGACCGGCCGGGCGGGGATGTCGAAGTCCTCGCCCTCGCGCGCCCGCTTGTAGGAGCGGACCCCGTCGATCTTGATGGCGCTGACCTTGGACGGCACCTGCATGATGTGGCCGGACAGCGCGGCGATCCCGGCGTCGACGGCCTCCCGGGTGACCTTCGAGGCGTCGGCCGACCTCGTGATCTCGCCCTCGGCGTCGTCGGTCAGGGTCGTCTGTCCCAGGCGGATCGTGCCCAGGTACTCCTTCTCGGTGAGCGCGAGATGTCCGAGCAGCTTGGTCGCTCTCTCCACGCCGAGGACGAGGACGCCCGTGGCCATGGGGTCGAGGGTGCCGGCGTGGCCGACGCGGCGGGTCCGGGCGATGCCGCGCATCTTGGCGACGACGTCGTGCGAAGTGAAGCCCGACGGCTTGTCGACGATGACAAGGCCGTCGGGCGTCTGGTTCCTCTGGGTCATTCGGCGGCGTCGTCCTCGTCTTCGCCCGGCTTCTTGTACGGGTCCGCGTCACCGGCGTACGTCGCGCCGGCCGAGACCTCGCGCACCTTCTCGTCGGACTGGCGCGCCCGGTTGAGGAGGTCCTCGATGGTCTTGGCGGTGTCCGGCAGCGCGTCCGCCACGAAGGTCAGCGTCGGGGTGAACTTCACGCCCGCCGCCGCGCCGACCGCGGAGCGCAGGACGCCCTTGGCGCTCTCCAGTCCGGCGGCCGCGGCCGCCCGCTCCTCGTCGTCGCCGTACACCGTGTAGAAGACGGTCGCCTCCCGCAGGTCACCCGTGACCCGGGTGTCCGTGATGGTGACGTGCGAGCCGAGCCGCGGGTCCTTGATCCCGCGCTGCAGCTTCTTGGCCACCACCTCTCGGATGAGGTCCGCCAGCCTCTTAGCCCGCGCGTTGTCGGCCACTGGTCGTCTCCCGTTCTTCCTGTTCCACGTTCAGAGAATCTAGTCGTCGTCGCCGTGGAGGCGCCGTCTCACCGACAGCAGCTCCACCTCCGGGCGGCCGGCGACCATCCGCTCGCACCGGTCCAGCACATCGGTCAGGTGCCCCGTGTCGCCGGACACCACGGCGAGGCCGATACCGGCCCGCCGATGAAGGTCCAGGTGGTCCACCTCGGCCGCGCTCACCGCGTACTTCCGCTGGAGCTCGGCGACGATCGGACGGACGACGGAGCGCTTCTCCTTCAGCGACCGTACGTCGCCGAGGAGGAGGTCGAAGGACAGCGTCCCCACATACATGTGTGTAACCGGTTCACCCGCCGGGCCGGGATCGATGGCCCCGCCATCCGTGTGGCAGGGACATCAGAACCGTACAACGAACGGCCGGGGCCGATCGACGGAAATAACTCTCCGTCGACCGGCCCCGGACCGGACCGCCTCGGAAGGCCGGGCGCTTACGCGCGCGGCTTCTCGCGCATCTCGTACGTCGCGATGACGTCGTCGACCTTGATGTCGTTGAAGTTTCCGAGGTTGATACCGCCCTCGAAGCCTTCCCGGATCTCGGTGACGTCGTCCTTGAAGCGGCGCAGACCGGAGATGTTGAGGCTCTCCGCGATGACCTTGCCGTCGCGGACGAGGCGCGCCTTGGTGTTGCGCTTGACCTCGCCCGAGCGGACCAGGACACCGGCGATGTTGCCGAGCTTGGACGACTTGAAGACCTCGCGGATCTCCGCCGTGCCGAGCTCGACCTCCTCGTACTCCGGCTTGAGCATGCCCTTGAGGGCCGCCTCGATCTCCTCGATGGCCTGGTAGATCACCGAGTAGTACCGGACGTCGACGCCCTCGCGGTCGGCCATCTGAGCCGCGCGGCCCGCAGCGCGGACGTTGAAGCCGATGACGATCGCGTCGGAGCCGGTCGCCAGGTCGATGTCCGACTCGGTGACCGCACCCACGCCGCGGTGCAGGACGCGGATGTCGACCTCTTCGCCGACGTCGAGCTGGAGCAGCGAGGACTCGAGAGCCTCCACCGAACCGGACGCGTCGCCCTTGATGATGAGGTTGAGTTCCTGCACCAGGCCGGCCTTGAGGGCCTCGTCCAGGTTCTCCAGGGAGAACCGGACACCCCGGCGGGCGAAGTTGGCGTTCCGCTCGCGGGCGGCACGCTTCTCCGCGATCTGACGGGCCGTGCGGTCCTCGTCGACCACCAGGAAGTTGTCGCCGGCGCCCGGGACGTTGGTGAGACCGAGGACGAGGACCGGGGTCGAGGGACCCGCCTCTTCCACGTTCTCGCCCTTGTCGTCGAGCATCGCCCGGACACGGCCGTAGGCGTCGCCGACCACCATGGTGTCGCCGACCCGCAGGGTGCCTCGCTGGACCAGGACGGTCGCGACGGCGCCGCGGCCACGGTCCAGGTGGGACTCGATCGCGATGCCCTGCGCGTCCTGCTCCGGGTTGGCCCGCAGGTCGAGCGAGGCGTCCGCGGTGAGGACCACGGCCTCCAGCAGGCTCTCGATGTTGAGGCCCTGCTTGGCGGAGATGTCGACGAACATGGTGTCGCCGCCGTACTCCTCGGCCACCAGACCGAACTCGGTGAGCTGACCGCGCACCTTGGTCGGGTCCGCGCCCTCGACGTCGATCTTGTTGACCGCGACCACGATCGGCACGTCGGCCGCCTTGGCGTGGTTCAGCGCCTCGATCGTCTGGGGCATCACACCGTCGTTGGCCGCCACCACGAGGATCGCGATGTCGGTCGACTTGGCACCACGGGCACGCATGGCGGTGAACGCCTCGTGACCCGGGGTGTCGATGAAGGTGATCCTGCGCTCTTCGCCGTTGACCTCGGTCGCGACCTGGTACGCACCGATGTGCTGCGTGATACCGCCGGCCTCGCCCGCGACGACGTTCGTCTTGCGGATGGTGTCGAGCAGTCGGGTCTTGCCGTGGTCGACGTGACCCATGACGGTCACGACCGGCGGACGCGGGACGAGGAACTCCTCGCCGCCCTCGTCCTCACCGAACTCGATGTCGAAGGACTCGAGGAGCTCGCGGTCCTCCTCCTCCGGGCTGACGATCTCGAGGACGTAGTTCATCTCGTCCGCGAGGAGCCTCAGCGTCTCGTCGGAGACGGACTGCGTGGCGGTGACCATCTCGCCGAGGTTCATCATCACGGCGACGAGCGACGCCGGGTTGGCGTTGATCTTCTCCGCGAAGTCGGTGAGGGACGCACCGCGCGACAGGCGGACGGGCTGTCCGTTGCCGCGAGGCAGCATCACGCCGCCGACCGACGGGGCCTGCATGGCCTCGTACTCCTGGCGCCTCTGCCGCTTCGACTTGCGACCGCGGCGCGCGGGACCGCCGGGACGGCCGAAGGCGCCCTGCGTGCCACCACGGCCACCCGGACCGCCGGGACGACCGCCGAAGCCGGGACGGCCGCCACCGCCACCACCGGGACCGCCGGGACGGCCGGCGAAGCCGCCGCCACCGCCACCGGGACCGCCGGGACGGCCGGCGAAGCCGCCGCCACCGCCACCGGGACCGGCCGGACGGCCGGCGAAGCCGCCGCCACCGGGACGACCGGCGCCACCGCCGGGACGACCCGCACCGGCCGGACCGCGACCCCCACCGGGGCCACCGCCGGGACGCGGGCTGGCAGCGGGACGCTGCGGCATCATGCCGGGGTTGGGACGCGCACCGCCGGGACCGCCGCCGGGACGCGGACCGCCGCCCTGCGGGCGGGGCATGCCGCCCGGGCTGGGACGCGCGCCACCCGGGGACTGCGGACGGGGACCGCCCGCCGCGCCCTGGGGACGGGGACCGCCCTGGCTCTGACCCTGCGGACGCGGAGCGCCGCCGGGAGCACCGGGGCCACCAGGACCGCCGGGACGCGGGGCACCGCCCGGACGGGGCGTCTGCGGACGCGCCATGCCGGTGGAGCCACCAGAGGTGAACGGGTTGTTGCCCGGACGGGGACCGGACGGACGAGCACCCGGACGCGGAGCCTGGCCGCCCTGGCGCGGAGCGCCGGGACGGTCGCCGCGCTCGGGACGCTCACCACGGCCCTGGCCGCCCTGGCCGGGACCGGCCGGACGAGCGCCGGGACGCGGAGCCTGACCGGCCGGACGCGGGGCGCCCGGACGGGGGCCGGAGCCGGTACCGGTGCCGGACGCCGCGCCGGACGCCGTGCCGGAGCCGGAGGCGGCCGGTGCGGCGGGAGCCGACGGCGGTGCCGTGAACTCGGGCGTGGTCGGAGCCGGAGAGGCCGGGGCGGGCCGCGGCGCAGGCTTCGGGCCCGGACGGGGGCCGGAAGCGGCCGGCGCGGCGGGAGCCTCGGGCTGCTCGGCGGCCGGCTTGGGAGCCGGCGGGCGCGGGGCGGCCGGACGGGCGGCCTGCGCGGGAGAGGGGGCGCCCGGCCTGGCCGGGGCAGCCTTGCGTGCGGGGGCGGACTTGCCGCCTCCGTTGCCCTGCTGGAGGGCGTCAGTCAGCTTGCGTACAACGGGCGCCTCGATCGTCGAGGACGCCGAACGGACGAATTCACCGAGTTCTTGGAGCTTGGCCATGACGACCTTGCTCTCCACCCCGAACTCCTTGGCGAGTTCGTATACCCGGACCTTAGCCACTTCGCTCCTTTTAGGTCCGGGTTGCGTCCGGACCGTCGCTACTTCATGGGCGTACTCATCGCGTGCTCATCGAGTGCTCATCGCAATCTCGACCTACTTCCAACTCGCGGGGTACCAGGGCCGCACGGGGGTTCCGTACGACACTCCTTACGGTGTCGCCTGCACAGCGAGAGCTGCTCAGCAACCTTCTGTCTGCTCGACGTACTGGCGCAACGCCATTACGTCGAGCGGGCCCGGGACGCGCAGCGCCCTCGGGAACGCCCGGCGGCGTACCGCCTGGTCGAGACAGACCGAGGCGGGGTGCACGTACGCACCCCGGCCGGGCAGCGTACCGCGTGGATCGGGGACGCATGCGTCCTTGATCGCCACGGTGCGCAGCAGTTCGGTCTTGGCCGCTCGCTCCCGGCACCCCACACAGGTGCGTTCAGGGCATGCGCCGGTGCGCGTCCGGCCAGACACTCTTAAGTCTACCTCCCCGTATCGACCTCACCCCTTCGGGGCAGGAATCGAACGGCTGTTGTCGTGATCTCAACGGCCTGCGGCTGGGATTTATTCCCCGGACGCCGCTCCGGCCGCCACGGTGCTACTCGTCGGGCTGTTCGGTGTCCGGGCGGATGTCGATGCGCCAGCCGGTCAGCCGGGCCGCGAGACGGGCGTTCTGCCCTTCCTTGCCGATCGCCAGCGACAGCTGGTAGTCGGGCACCGTCACCCGCGCGGAGCGGGCGGCCATGTCCACGACCTCGACCTTGGACACCCGGGCGGGCGACAGCGCGTTCGCCACCATCTCGGCCGGGTCGTCCGACCAGTCGACGATGTCGATCTTCTCACCGTTCAGCTCGCTCATGACACTGCGCACCCGCCCGCCCATCGGGCCGATGCAGGCGCCCTTGGCGTTCAGGCCCGAACGGGTGGACCGGACGGCGATCTTGGTGCGGTGGCCGGCCTCGCGGGCGATGGCGGCGATCTCGACAGACCCGTCGGCGATCTCCGGCACCTCCAGCGCGAAGAGTTTCTTCACCAGATTGGGATGTGTGCGGGAGAGCGTCACGGACGGACCGCGCACTCCCTTGGCCACCCGGACGACGTACGACCGCAGGCGCATGCCGTGCTGGTAGGTCTCGCCGGGCACCTGCTCCTGGACCGGCAGGATCGCCTCCAGCTTGCCGATGTCCACGAGCACGTTCTTCGGGTCGCGGCCCTGCTGGACCACGCCGGTGACGATGTCGCCCTCGCGGCCGACGTACTCGCCGAGCGTCGCGTCGTCCTCGGCGTCGCGCAGCCGCTGCAGGATGACCTGCTTGGCGGTGGTGGCGGCGATACGGCCGAAATCGGACGGGGTGTCGTCGAACTCGCGGGCCTCCTGGCCCTCCTCGAGGTCGTCGGGGTCCTCCTTCGCCCACACGGTCACATGTCCGGTCTCCCGGTTGAGCTCCACGCGCGCGTGACGGCGGCTTCCCTCGGTGCGGTGGTAGGCGATGAGGAGGGCCGACTCGATCGCCCCGACCAGCAGGTCGAAGGAGATCTCCTTCTCCCGCACCAAGCCCCTCAGGGCACTCATGTCGATGTCCACGGCTACGCCTCCTCCTCTTCCTTCATGTCGTTCTTGTCCTTGCGGCTGAACTCGACCTGGACCCGTGCCCGGTCGATGTCCGCGAAGGCGAGTCTGCGGCTGGTGGCCTTGCGGCCCTTCACACCGGGCACTTCCAGGTCGAGGCCTTCGTCGTCGACCCGGAGGATCCGGGCGACCAGTTCGTCGCCGTCGTGCAGCTGGAATTTCGCCAGCCGGTCGAGCGCGCGTACGTAGTGCCGGTGCTCCTTGAGCAGGCGCTCCGCGCCGGGGGTTCCGACCTCGAGGGTGTACTCGCCCTCGCCCATCGCGTTCGTCTCGTCGAGCTTCGCCGAGAGCGCGCGGCTCACATCGGCGATCTGGTCCAGGTCCGCACCGGTGTCGGAATCGACGACGACGCGCAGCACACGCTTGCGTCCGACCGAGTCCACCGCGATCTCTTCCAGATCCAGGCCCTGGGAGCCGACGAGCGGTTCCAGAAGTTCTCGCAGCCTCTCGCTCTGGGTGGTGCTCATCCGGGTGACTCCTCGGCCGCGTGTGCTGTTGTGGGAAGGTCGCGTGTCTGGTCAAAGGGTATCCGGTCCCGGGGTGTGTTGCCGTCCACCTGCGCGAAGGCGGTGCCGCTGAGTGGTGCGGGGCGGGTGCGCGGGTACCGTGATCACGGGCGTGCCACCCTTCCCGCCCGTGTGTTCGTACGAGCTCCCCGAGGACGTCTGCCGTGCCGTTGCCCCCACCGCCGCGCACCCCCTCGGGGCCGCGCCGAAGAACCCTGCTCGCCTCGGTCGCCGGGGCCGTGTCGCTGGTGGGCTGCTCCACCGGTTGTGAGGACTCCGGCGGAGGGACGGACGGCGGCCCGTCGGTCGTCGAGCGGGCACGCGCGCGTGCGGCCCGGGACAGCCTGCGGCTGGTCGAGCGCTACGACGCCGTCCTCCTCGCGCATCCGGCCCTTGCGGAGCGGCTGAAACCGCTGCGGGCGGAGACCGTACGGCACACGGAGGCCTTCGGGGGCTCCGGACGAGCGCCCGCTCCCCCTTCTTCCGCTCCCCCTTCTCCCTCTGCCGCTTCTCCCGGTGCCGCCGCGGCCTCGCAGCCGCCCGCCGCCGTTCCCGGGACCGAGCAGGCCGCCCTCGCCGAGCTCGCCGCCGCCGAGCGGTCCCTCGCCGACCGGCGGGCGAAGGCGCTGCTCGACGTGGAGGGCGAGCTGGCGCGGCTGCTGGCCTCGGTGGCGGCGGCCGGGGCCGCGCACGCGTATCTGCTGACGGAGGACGCGAAGTGAGGGAACGGGAACTCAAGGCGCTCCAGGCGGCGCTGGCCGCCGAGCACGCGGCGGTGTACGGCTACGGGGTCGTCGGCGGGCGGATCCACGAGGACCGCCGTACCGAGGCGAGGGCGGCGTACGACGCCCACCGCGCCCGGCGGGACGCACTGGCCCGCGAGGTGCGGGACCAGGGCGCGCGGCCGGTGGCCGCGGCGGCGGCGTACGCGCTGCCCTTCCCGGTGCCGGACTCGGCGTCGGCGGTGCGGCTGGCCGCCGAGCTGGAGGACCGGGTGGCCGGGGTGTACTCCGATCTGGTGCGGGCAGCCGCAGGCAAGCGGCGGGACACGGCGGCGGGGGCGCTGCGCGACGCGGCCGTGCGGGCCGTGCGCTGGCGCGGTGAGAGCGTAGCCTTCCCTGGGCTCGCGGAGCGGGCCACGGCCGCTTCGGCCTCGGCATCGGTGACGCCCACCGGGTGACGCGTACGGGAAGGGACGACTCGCGCATGGCTTTCGAACCGCCGCCGCGTCTGGTGAGGGCGCTCGGCGAGGCGGCACCGGACGGCGACGGCTGGTTGGAGAGGCTGCCCGAGGCGGCCCGGCAGGCCGTCGCGCTGCGCGAGTTGACCGTCGAGCGGGTGCAGGTGCCCGGCGGGCGCAGCAGCCTGGTCGTGCTGGTGCGGCGGCCGGATGGGACGCCCGCGGTGCTCAAACTGGCGCCGCCCCGGGCGCGCCCGGAGAGCGAGCGGGCCGCGCTCGCCCGCTGGGACGGCCTGGGCGCCGTACAACTGCTCGAACCCCTGGTGACGGAGGGTGTGCTGCTTCTGGAGCGGCTGCACCAGGACGTCTCGGTGCGGTCGCTGCCGGAGGCGAAGGCGCTGCTGGAGGCGGCGGGGACGCTGCGGCGGCTGTGGGTCGAGCCCGGGGAGCATCCCTTCGAGACGGTGGCCGAGCGGACCGGGCGGCAGGCCGCGGCGATGCGGGCGCGTGCCGCCGCCGACCGGGAGGTGGCCTCGCTGGTGGACGCGGCGCTCGCTGCCCGCGAGGAACTGCTGGCCGCGCCGCCCGAGCACCGGCTGCTGCACGGAACGTTCCGGCAGAGCAAGGTGCTCGCCGGTGAGCGGATGCCGTGGCTGGCCGTGGGGCCCGATCCGGTGGTCGGCGAGTGCGCCTTCGATCTGGCGCGGCTGGTGCGGGACCGGGTGGAGGACCTGATCGCCTCCCCGTCGGGGGCGGCGACGACCCGGCGGCGGGTGAAGCGGCTCGCGGAGTCACTGGACGTGGACCAGGAGCGGCTGCGGGGCTGGACGCTGTTCCGGGCCGTGGAGTCCGGGGTACGGGCACGGCGGATCGGACGACCGGCGGACGCGGAACTGCTGCTGGAGTTCGCGGGCTGGCTCTGAGCCCGGCACGGCTCACGGCTCACGGCTCACGGCTCACGGCTCACGGTCAGCCGTACCGGGCGGTCGTCCTCCCGGACTCGGGTGAAGTCCGCCCGGAACGACCGCGCCCGGCGTCGGCCTCGGCGTGGTGCCGGCCAGGAGCAGGGCGCGGGAGTCCGGCCGGGCCGAGGCCCGCAGCGGACAGTTCCGCGCGCCTGCCGTCCTCGCGGAACGTCGCCGACACCTCGGTGCGCGGGTCCTCGCCCGCCGCGAAGTCGACGGCCAGGCCCGGCGGTGCGGGTCCTCAGGGGCGTGCTCGTCGCGACGCCCCTGAGGCGGAACCGGTGAGAGGCTCCTCAAACGGTCAGGCGGTCAGGCGGTCAGGCGGGCGATCGCCTCCTCGACGGTCAGCTCCTCGCGCTCACCGGTGCGGCGGTCCTTCAGCTCCAGCACACCCTCGGCGGCACGCCGGCCGGCCACCAGGATCTGCGGTACGCCGATCAGCTCGGAGTCCGTGAACTTCACGCCCGGGGAGACGCCGGCCCGGTCGTCGACCAGGACGCGGACGCCGGCCGCCGCCAGCCTGCCGGAGACGTCGAGCGCCAGTTCGGTCTGGAGGGCCTTGCCCGCGGCGACGACGTGCACGTCGGCCGGGGCGACCTCCCTGGGCCAGCACAGGCCCTTGTCGTCGGCGGTCTGCTCGGCGAGGGCGGCGACCGCGCGGGAGACGCCGATGCCGTAGGAGCCCATGGTCACGCGGGCCGGCTTGCCGTTCTGGCCGAGGACGTCGAGCTTGAGGGCGTCGGTGTACTTGCGGCCCAGCTGGAAGATGTGGCCGATCTCGATGGCGCGGTCCAGCGTGAGGCCGGTGCCGCACTTCGGGCAGGGGTCGCCTTCCTGGACGACCACGACGTCGACGTACGCGCCGACCTCGAAGTCGCGGCCCGCGACGACGTTCCTGGCGTGCGTGTGCTCCTTGTTGGCGCCCGTGATCCAGGCGGTGCCCGGAGCCACGCGCGGGTCGGCGATGTAGGTGACCTTCTCCAGGCCCTGCGGACCGACGTACCCGCGGACCAGGTCCGGGCGGCCCGTGAAGTCCTCGGCGGTGACCAGTTCGACGGCGGCCGGGGCGAAGTGCGCCTCCACCTTGTCCAGGTCGACCTCGCGGTCACCGGGCACGCCCACGGCGACGATCTCGCCGTCGACCTTCACGAGGAGGTTCTTCAGCGTGGCGGAGGCCGGGACGCCGAGGGAGGCGGCGAGGGTCTCGATGGTCGGGGTGTCGGGGGTCGGGATCTCCTCGGCGGCCGGCACGCCGGTGGCGTCCACGGGCTTGAGTGCGTAGGTGATCGCCTCGGTGTTGGCGGCGAAGTCGCAGTTCGGGCAGTCCGCGAAGGTGTCCTCTCCGGCACCGGCCGGGGCCAGGAACTCCTCCGACCTGGAGCCGCCCATCGCACCGGCGGTGGCGGCGCAGATGCGGTAGTCGAGGCCGAGGCGCGCGAACACCCTCTGGTAGGCCTCGCGGTGCAGGGCGTACGACCGGGCCAGGCCCTCGTCCTCCAGGTCGAAGGAGTAGGAGTCCTTCATCAGGAACTCACGGCCGCGCAGGATGCCGGCCCGGGGGCGGGCCTCGTCGCGGAACTTGGTCTGGATCTGGTACAGGATCACCGGCAGGTCCTTGTAGGAGGACGCCTGGTCCTTCACCAGCAGGGTGAAGATCTCCTCGTGGGTGGGGCCGAGGAGGTAGTCGCCGCCCTTGCGGTCCTGGAGGCGGAACAGCTCGGGGCCGTACTCCTCCCAGCGGCCGGTCGCCTCGTACGGTTCGCGCGGCAGCAGCGCGGGGAGCAGCACCTCCTGGGCGCCGATCGCGTCCATCTCCTCGCGGACGATCCGCTCCACGTTGGCGAGGACCTTCTTGCCGAGCGGCAGCCAGCTCCACAGGCCGGCGGCGGCGCGGCGGACGTAGCCGGCGCGCACCAGCAGTTTGTGGCTGAGGACCTCGGCGTCCGCCGGGTCGTCGCGCAGCGTCTTCGCCATCAACTGGGACATGCGCTGGACCGGTGCGTTCGCCATGGTTCTCGTACTCCTGCTGCTGGGGGTTCCCCCCGCCCGGGTGAAGCCGGGAGCCGGGGGAGGGTGATGGCAGGAGGTTAGCCGGGTGGTCCATCCCGGTGGAAATCGGTTCCGGCCCGCTACCGCCTGCGCAGCGGCAGCGGCGCGCCCATCACGGCGTACGGCTTCGGGGCGCTGGGGAACAGGACCTGGCGGGCCAGGTCCTGGTAGCCGAGGGAGTGGTAGAGGCCGCGGGCGGGGCTGTCGGTGTCGATCGCGGAGAGGATCGAGCGGGGTTCGGCGGCGGTGTCGGTGATCCGGGTGATCAGGGACCGGCCGATGCCGCGGTTCTGGTGTCCGGGGTGCACGTGCAGCTCGGTGATCACGAAGGAGTCGTCGAGCCAGTCGTCGTGGCCGCGGGCGCGGAGGTAGGGCTCCACGACGGTGGACCACCAGTGGGAGCGGTGGTTGGGCATGCCGTAGACGAAGCCGACGAGGCTGCCGCCGGACGTGGCGCCGAGGGCCGTCGCTCCGGGGTACGTCATGTGGCGCAGCACGATCTGGCGGCGTACGGCCACCTCGTCGGGGCCCAGGCCGAAAGCGATGGCTTGGACGGCTAGGGCCTCATCGACGTGGGCGGACAGGTCCAAGGGGCCGATGGCGAGGTCCATGCGGGGAGCGTACAGGGGGGTGCTGATGTGATGCCCGGTGCGGTGCGTCTTCGCGCGGGCGCGCCCGCGCGGCGCAGCCGCCTGTCGGGACGGCCTCGCGCTCCCTGGGGCATCGGTCCTGGCGATGCTCAGAAGAGAACGCTCATGAAGGCGCCCACCTCTTGGAAGCCGACCCTCCGGTACGTCCGCCGTGCCGTCGTGTTGAAGTCGTTCACGTACAGGCTCGCCACCGGGGCGACGTCCGCCAGCGCGTAGCGGAGTACGGCCGCCATGCCCGGCGCCGCCAGGCCCCTGCCCCGGTACTCGGGGGCCACCCAGACGCCCTGGATCTGGCAGACGCGGTCCGTGGCGGCGCCGATCTCCGCCTTGAAGGCGACCTTGCCATGGTCGTCGAGGCGGGCGAACGAGCGCCCGGCGCCGACGAGTTCGGCGACCCGGGCCTGGTAGAGCAGGCCGCCGTCGCCGGCCATGGGAGAGACGCCGACCTCCTCGGTGAACATCGCCACGCAGGCCGGCATGATCGTCTCCAGCTCGTCCTTGCGGATGCGGCGGACGTGCGGATCCGGGGCGATGTCGGCCGGCATGCGGTCGGTGACCATGAGGGGCTGGCGGGTGCGGACCTCGCGGGCCGGGCCCCAGCTCGGTTCCAGCAACCGCCAGAGCTGGGTGGTGGGTTCGGCGGGGCCGACGATGGAGGAGCAGCGCCGGCCGGCCCGGCGGGCCCGGTCGGCGAAGGCGCGCACGGCCCTCGGGGTCGCACAGATCGGGACCAGGTTGGCGCCCGCGTAGCACAGGGACGTCAGCATGCCGCCCTCGTACCAGCCCCACATCTCGCCGCCGAGCCGCCACGGGTCGAGGCCCGCCACCTGGACCCGCGAGGTCACGAAGGCGTTCGCGACCGGCTCACGGTGGAGGACGGCGAGTGCGGCGTCCAGGTCGCTCGGTTCGAGGACCCGGGAGGTCGTCTGGGTCAACACGGACGGGAGCCTCACACTGGGGTCTGCTGATCTCCGCACTGTACCTGCGGAAGCTGAGCCGTGCCGCCCTGCGTTCTGGTCGCCGCTCGCTCAGCAGCGGCCCTGGGACCTCGTGCCCCCGGGACTGCCGCCCCCGGATCCCCGCTTCGGCCCCAAAGGGGCCTCGTGCTCACACGCCGGACGGGCTGAGTGCGGCTGCCCGGCGCTGCGAAGACGCGTCAGCCCGCGACCGAGATCGACGGCTCGCCCGACGCCACCCCGTCCGCCTCCATCTGCTCGGCGAGCTTCATGGCCTCTTCGATGAGCGTCTCCACGATCTTCGACTCGGGGACGGTCTTGATGACTTCGCCCTTGACGAAGATCTGGCCCTTGCCGTTGCCGGAGGCGACTCCGAGGTCGGCCTCGCGGGCCTCGCCCGGCCCGTTCACCACGCAGCCCATGACGGCGACGCGGAGCGGGACCTCCATGCCGGTCAGGCCGGCGGTGACCTCTTCGGCCAGCTTGTAGACGTCGACCTGGGCGCGGCCGCAGGACGGGCAGGAGACGATCTCCAGGCCGCGCTGCTTGAGGTTCAGCGACTCCAGGATCTGGTTGCCGACCTTGACCTCCTCGACCGGCGGGGCCGACAGGGAGACGCGGATGGTGTCGCCGATGCCCTGCGAGAGCAGCGCGCCGAAGGCGACCGCCGACTTGATCGTGCCCTGGAAGGCGGGGCCGGCCTCCGTGACGCCGAGGTGCAGGGGGTAGTCGCACTGCGCGGCGAGCTGCTTGTACGCCTCGATCATCACGACCGGGTCGTTGTGCTTCACCGAGATCTTGATGTCCCGGAAGTCGTGCTCCTCGAAGAGGGACGCCTCCCACAGGGCGGACTCGACCAGGGCCTCGGGGGTCGCCTTGCCGTACTTCTGGAGCAGGCGCCGGTCCAGCGAGCCCGCGTTCACGCCGATGCGGATCGGGGTGCCGTGCTCCTTCGCCGCCTTGGCGATCTCCTTGACCTTGTCGTCGAACTGCTTGATGTTCCCGGGGTTCACGCGGACCGCGGCGCAGCCGGCCTCGATGGCCGCGAAGACGTACTTCGGCTGGAAATGGATGTCCGCGATGACCGGGATCTGCGACTTGCGCGCAATGGTCGCCAGGGCGTCGGCGTCGTCCTGGGTGGGGCAGGCCACGCGGACGATCTGGCAGCCGGACGCGGTGAGCTCGGCGATCTGCTGGAGCGTGGCGCCGATGTCGGACGTACGGGTCGTGGTCATCGACTGCACGGACACCGGGGCGTCTCCGCCGACCGCCACGGAGCCGACCTGGATCTGCCGGCTCTTGCGGCGCTCGACAACCCTGGTCGGAACGGACGGCATGCCGAGAGAAATCGCAGTCATCTGCTGTGCAACCCCAAGTCGTGGATCAAGGCCCAGGTCCCGTCAGCGGCGGGCTCCAGGCTTCGAGATTACGGCACGCCGCCGGGCGCGAGCACATCCCGGCCCGTAAACCCACTCGAATGGGAGGCGGCCCGGAACCGAGGGTTCCAGGCCGCCGTGAACGCCGGGTGGCTAGGAGATTCTCACCGGGTTGACCACGTCGGCGATCAACACGAGGATCGTGAAGCAGATGAAGATCCCCGCCACCACGTAGGCGACCGGCATCAGCTTCGCCACGTCGAACGGGCCGGGGTCGGGCCGCCGCAGCACCTTCGCCACGTTCCGGCGCAGGGACTCCCACAGGGCGCCCGCGATGTGGCCGCCGTCCAGCGGCAGCAGCGGGAGCATGTTGAAGAGGAACAGCGAGAGGTTGAAGCCCGCGACCAGCATCAGCGCCATCGCCAGCTGCTGGGTCGGCGGGATGTCCAGGGTGAAGATCTCGCCGCCGACGCGGGCCGCGCCGACCACGCCCATCGGGGAGTCGGGTTCGCGCGGGCCGTCGCCGAAGGCCGCGTCCCACAGGGCGGGGATCTTGCCGGGCAGGGCGGCGAGGGAGTCGACGGCGTCGCCGACGCGGTCGCCCATCCAGGTCACGGAGTCGCCGAAGTCCTGCTTGACGATGCCGGTGGCGGCGCTGAAGCCGAGGAAGCCGGCCTTGACGTACTCGCCCTGGACGTAGGTGCCGCTGGAGTCCTTCTTGGCGACCTGGTTGGTGGCGATCTTCGCCTGGAGGGTCACTTCCTCGCCCTTGCGGTCGACGACGATCGGCACCTCCTTGCCGGCGCTGACGCGGATGAGGTTGGAGAGGGTCTCCCAGTCGTCGGTCCGCACGCCGCCGAAGGAGACGATCTCGTCGCCGGCCTTCAGGCCCGCGGCCGCGGCCGGCGAGGCCGGGTCGGACTTCTCGCAGGTGTCGCGGTTCTCGCTCTGCGCGATGACACACGGGGAGACCGAGCTGACCGTGGTGGTCTGCTGCGAGATGCCGAAGCCCATGAGGATGGTGAGGAACAGCGCCAGCGCGAGGACCAGGTTCATGAACGGGCCCGCGAACATCACGATGACCCGCTTCCACGGCTTGCGCGTGTAGAAGAGGCGGTTCTCGTCACCCGGCCTGAGCTCCTCGAAGGCGGCCGAGCGGGCGTCCTCGATCATGCCGCGCCAGGGCGAGGTGGAGCGGGCCTCCAGGCGGCCGTCCGGGCCGGGCGGGAACATGCCGATCATGCGGATGTAGCCGCCGAACGGGATGGCCTTGATCCCGTACTCGGTCTCGCCCTTCTTGCGCGAGAAGAGCGTCGGGCCGAAGCCGACCATGTACTGCGGCACACGGATGCCGAAGAGCTTGGCGGTGGACAGGTGCCCCAGCTCGTGCCACGCGATCGACACCAGCAGGCCCACGGCGAAGACCACTATGCCGAGGATGAACATCAGGGTCGTCATGCACGGGCCTCCGCCGTCTGTGCCGCCAGTTGCCGGGCCCGGGTCCGCGCCCAGGTCTCCGCTTCGAGGACGTCCGCGACGGTGAGCGAGGTTCCCGCGCGCGGGGTGCCATGCTCGTCCACCACCCGGGTCACGGTCTCCATGATCCCGTCGAACGGCAGCGCGCCGGCCCGGAAGGCCTCCACGCACTCCTCGTTGGCGGCATTGAACACCGCCGGGGCCGTGCCCGCGAGCTGTCCCACGTGCCGTGCCAGGTTCACCGACGGGAACGCGTCGTTGTCGAGCGGGAAGAACTCCCACGTCGACGCCGTGCTCCAGTCGAAGGCGGGCGCCGCGTCCGGGACGCGTTCGGGCCAGCCGAGGCCGATGGCGATCGGCCCGCGCATGTCGGGGGGCGTCGCCTGGGCGATCGTGGATCCGTCCGTGAACTCAACCATCGAGTGGACATACGACTGCGGGTGCACGACCACCTCAATCCGGTCGAAGGGAATGTCGTACAGCAGGTGCGCCTCGATGACCTCCAGCCCCTTGTTGACGAGGGTCGCGGAGTTGATCGTGATCACCGGGCCCATCGCCCAGGTGGGGTGCGCGAGGGCGTCCTCGACCGTCACGTGCGCCAGCTCGGCCTTCGTCCGGCCCCGGAACGGGCCCCCGGAGGCGGTGACGACCAGCTTGCGCACGTCGGCCCGGGTGCCGGACGCCAGCGCCTGGAAGAGCGCCGCGTGCTCGGAGTCGACCGGGATGATCTGTCCGGGCTCGGCGAGGGCCTTGACCAGCGGGCCGCCCACGATCAGCGACTCCTTGTTGGCGAGCGCGAGGGTGCGGCCCGCCTCCAGGGCGGCGAGGGTCGGCGCCAGGCCGATGGAGCCGGTGATGCCGTTCAGGACGGTGTGGCAGTCGGAGGCGGCGAGCTGGGTGGCCGCGTGCGGTCCGGCGAGGATGTCCGGGAGCGGCTCGCCCGTCCCGTACTCGGCGCTCAGTGCCTCACGCAGGGCCGGGACGACGTCCTCGCGGGCCACGGCGACGGTGCGCACCCTGAGCCGGCGCGCCTGCTCGGCGAGCAGGGCGACCCGGCCGCCGTTGGCCGAGAGCCCGGTGACCCGGAACCGGCCGGGGTTGCGCAGCACCAGGTCGATGGCCTGGGTGCCGATCGAGCCGGTGGAGCCGAGGATCACCACGTCCTTCGGCCCGTCGCCCGCGACCGGGTCGTAGACGAGGTGCGGGTCGGCCAGCGCGCGGGGCGCGGGCCCCGTCGTCCGCCCGGCGGGCGGGCCCTGCGGCGCCCGGTGCGCGCTCTCGTCGTACGGGAGCCCGACCCTTGTACGGGAGGTGCTGGGGTCGGGGCCCGGTGCGGCGAGCGTGCGTGCGAGGCGTCGCGGGGCGGACGAGGCGTGCGCCTCGCGCCCTGAGGGGGTTGGGCTGTCGGTCATTCCCCCATTGTTGCCGCAAGGACGGCAGGTGAGGACAGCGCGTCCCCCGCGTCCCCCGCACGGGGGGCTCGGGGGACGCGGGGGCACGGGCCGGTTCGGCGGACCGGTCAGCGGATCGGACGGTGCACGTTCTCCTTCTTGCTCGGCCCCGGTGTCGCGTCCGCGATCCAGGGTCCCTCGCCCGACGGGTCGACGATGCCCTCCTCCAGCCATGCGTACGTGCCCGACAGGACGCCCTTGACGACCTTGTGGTCCAGGTCGTCGGTGTTGGTCCACAGGCGGCCGAAGAGTTCCTCGACGCGGATGCGGGACTGGCGGCAGAAGATGTCGGCCAGTTGGTAGGCCTCGCGGCCGTGGGCCTCGGTGGAGCGCAGGAGTTCGGCGCGGACACAGGCCGCGCTCATCGCGAACAGCTCCGCGCCGATGTCGACGATCCGGCCCAGGAAGCCCTGCTTGGTCTCCATCCGGCCCTGCCAGCGGGACATGGCGTAGAAGGTGGAGCGGGCGAGTTTGCGGGCGGTGCGTTCGACGTAGCGCAGGTGCGGCGAGAGGTCGACCTCATGCTTGAACTCACTGTAGGAGTTCGGGAGTTGACCCGGTCCGGCGACCAGCTTGGGCAGCCACTTGGCATAGAAGGCGCCGGCCTGGGCGCCCGCCTTCGCCTTGTCGGACAGTGACTTCTCGGGGTCGATCAGGTCGCCCGCGACGGACAGGTGGGCGTCGACCGCCTCGCGGGCGATCAGCAGGTGCATGATCTCGGTGGAGCCCTCGAAGATGCGGTTGATGCGCAGGTCGCGCAGGATCTGCTCGGCGGGCACCGCGCGTTCGCCGCGGGCCGCCAGCGACTCGGCCGTCTCGAAGCCCCGGCCGCCCCTGATCTGGACCAGTTCGTCGGCCATCAGACAGGCCATCTCGGAGCCGTACAGCTTGGCGAGGGCGGCCTCGATGCGGATGTCGTTGCGGTCCTCGTCCGCCATCTGGGACGCCAGGTCCAGGACGGCCTCCAGGGCGAAGGTCGTCGCCGCGATGAAGCTGATCTTCGAGCCGACCGCCTCGTGGAACGCGACCGGCTTGCCCCACTGCTCCCGGGCCGCCGACCACTCACGGGCGATCTTCAGGCACCACTTGCCGGCGCCGACGCACATGGCGGGCAGCGAGAGCCGGCCGGTGTTGAGGGTGGTGAGCGCGATCTTGAGGCCCGCGCCCTCCGGACCGATGCGGTTGGCCGCGGGGACCCGGACCTGGTGGAAGCGGGTGACACCGTTCTCCAGGCCGCGCAGGCCCATGAAGGCGTTGCGGTTCTCGACCGTGATGCCCTCGGAGGCGGCCTCGACGACGAACGCGGTGATGCCGCCCTTGTGCCCCTCGGACTTCGGCACCCGGGCCATGACGACGAGCAGGTCGGCGACCACGCCGTTGGTGGTCCACAGCTTGACCCCGTCGAGGACGTAGTCGTCGCCGTCAGGGACGGCGGACGTGGCCAGCCGTGCGGGGTCGGAGCCGACGTCCGGTTCCGTCAGCAGGAACGCGGAGATGTCCGTGCGGGCGAGGCGGGGCAGGAAGGTGTCCTTCTGCTCCTGGGTGCCGAAGATCTTCAGCGGCTGCGGTACGCCGATCGACTGGTGGGCGGAGAGCAGCGCGCCGAGCGCCGGGTTCGCGGAGCCGACCAGGGCGAGGGCCTTGTTGTAGTAGACCTGCGTGAGGCCCAGGCCGCCGTACTTGGTGTCGATCTTCATGCCGAGGGCGCCGAGCTCCTTGAGCCCGTCGATCGTCTCGTCCGGGATCCGCGCCTCGCGCTCGATCCGCGCCGAGTCGATCTTCGTCTCGCAGAAGTCGCGCAGTTTGGCGAGGAACTCCTCACCGCGCTGGGCGTCCTCGTCGGGCGGCATCGGGTGGGGGTGGATGAGGTCGAGCCGGAAGCGGCCGAGGAACAGTTCCTTGGCGAAGCTTGGCTTGCGCCAGTCCTGCTCCCGGGCGGCCTCCGCCACCTCGCGCGCTTCACGCTCGGTGACGGTGGGTGGGGTGGGTGGTGCGGACATGGAGGCTCACCTCGCCGCGAATCGGGATCATCGGGATCTTGGTGCCGCATGGTTACCGACGGGTGCTACCCGATCGTATGTACCCGATCCGGGCCCGCCCCACCACCCCTCGCGCGCCGTTCGGCCGATGCTCGGCGCGGCGCGGCGCCGCGTCCGGACGGCCCGTTCCCCTGCGGACCCGGGCGCCCGGCCCGGTGCCGACGACGCACGGGCCGCCGCTCAACAGCTTGCGCCGGACGGGTGTCCGGGGGAAGCCGTCGGGGCTCGGGTTCGGGGCTCAGGGTTCAGGGCTCAGGGTTCAGGGTTCGGGCTCGGGGCTCGACGGGAGGCCGCCGTCCGTCGCGCAGGCGTCCTGTCCCGTTCCATGGCCCGCCACGGCCGGCCGTGGTAGGCAGGAACCCCACGCCGGGAGCACCGGGCGGCACCCGGCCGGCGACGGGCCTCCCCCGGGCCTCACGCCCGCGCGAGGCCCGTCCGCAACTCCTTGTCGAAGCGCTTCGACAACCTATGGACACCCACCCCCGGTGGAGCTACTGTCGAACCACCCCACCCGCCCTTGTTCGCACTGCGCACTGTCGAAGCGCTTCACAAAACTGGGAGAGCTGGATGGTCACCCTCGCCGAGGTCGCCCAGCACGCCGGAGTATCGGCGAGCACGGTGAGCTATGTCCTCAGTGGCAAGCGGTCCATCTCCACGACCACCCGGCAGCGGGTCGAGCAGAGCATCCGCCAACTCGGCTACCACCCGAACGCGGGCGCCCGCGCGCTGGCCAGCAGCAAGTCGAACATCATCGCGCTGATGATCCCGCTGCGCACCGACATGTACGTGCCAGTGATGATGGAGATCGCCATCGCGGTGGCCACCACGGCCCGCACCCACGGGTACGACGTCCTGCTGCTCACCGGCGAGGAGGGCCCCGACGCCGTCCGCCGCGTCACCGGCAGCGGGCTCGCCGACGCGATGATCCTGATGGACGTCGAACTCGACGACGAACGGCTGCCGTTGCTGCGCGGCACCGACCAGCCGTCCGTGCTCATCGGACTGCCCGCCGACACCACCGGCCTGACGTGTGTGGACCTCGACTTCAAGGCGACGGGCGCGCTGTGCGTGGAGCATCTCGCGAAGCTCGGGCACCGTGACATCGCTGTCATCGGCGAGGCCCCGGCCGTCTACGAGCGGCACACCGGCTTCGCCGAGCGCACCCTGGACGGACTGCGCTCCCGCGCCCAGGAGCTGGGCGTACGGCTGCTGCACCGGCCGTGCGAGGGCGGGTACGACGCGATGGCGGTGACGTTCGCCCGCGTACTCGACGAACGCCCCGGCACCACCGGGTTCGTGGTGCAGAACGAGTCGGCCGTCGAGCCGCTGCTCGCCCTGCTGCGCCAGCAGGGCCGGGCCGTGCCCGAGGACGTGTCGGTGGTGGCGATCTGCCCGGACCAGGTCGCCGTCCAGGCCTCGGTGCGGCTGACGTCCGTCGCCATCCCCGCCCAGGAGATGGGCAGGCATGCCGTGGAGCGCCTGGTCGCCAAGCTGGACGGCCACGGGGCCGACGAAGTCGTGCTCATCGCCCCCGAGTTGACGGTACGGACGAGCACCGGGCCCGCCCCGGTCGCCGCCTCCTGACCTGCCGGTCCGCTGCCCTTCCGCCCTGCGTTCATCCCGCACGCCGCCCTCGCCAGGGCACCGCCATGCCCGCACTCCTTCAAGGAGCACCCCACGTGAATCAGCCTGCCGAAACCCCGCCTGCGGCCGGGGACCAGCCTCAGGTCAGCCTCGCGCAGTCGTCACCCACCGTCGGCACGTTCCGCGAGCGGGACGGCGCGCTGGAGTGGAGCGGACGCCAGGAGACGGTGCGCATCGAGCCGTGGGGCCCGGACGCGGTCCGGGTCCGGGCCCGGCTCGGCGGTCCCGTCCTGGAGGGCCTGCCCGGTGCGCTGCTCGCCGAGGCGCCCGCCACCGAGTCGACCGTGAAGACCGAGGGCGGGCAGGGGTTCCTGACCGTCGGCGCACTGACCGTCGAGGTCAGCGCCGAGGGCCTGCTGCGCTTCCTGCGCACCCACGACGGTACGGAGATCCTCGCCGAGGACCGCGCCCACTTCTGGTGGCCGGGCTCGCGCCTGTACACCGCCGTCGGCAACGGCTACCACCGTCTGGAGCAGCGGTTCGCCGCCTACGACGACGAGAAGCTGTACGGCCTCGGCCAGCACCAGCACGGCCGGCTCGACCAGAAGGGCCTGGTCCTGGACCTGGTCCAGCGCAACGCCGAGGTCGGCATCCCGGTCCTCACCTCCAGCCGCGGCTACACGCTGCTGTGGAACAACCCGGCGATCGGCCGCGTGGAGCTGGCCGGCAACGGCACCCGCTGGGTGGCGGACTCGGCCCGCCAGCTCGACTACTGGATCACCGCGGGCACCCCGGCCGACGCGCAGCGCCACTACAGCGCGGTCACCGGCCGCACCCCGATGCTCCCGGAGTGGGCCGCGGGCTTCTGGCAGTGCAAGCTGCGCTACCGCACGCAGGACGAACTCCTCGGCGTGGCACGGGAGTACAAGCGGCGCGGGCTGCCCCTCGACGTGATCGTCTGCGACTTCTTCCACTGGACGCACCTGGGCGACTGGAAGTTCGACCTGTCGGAGTGGCCCGACCCGGCGGCGATGGTCCGCGAGCTGGCGGAACTCGGCGTCAAGCTGGTGGTGAGCGTGTGGCCGTCGGTGTCCCCGCTGAGCGAGAACCACCAGCTCATGGAGCAGCGCGGCTACTTCATCGGCACCCAGTACGGTCCGATGGCGCACGCCGACTGGCCGGACAAGGAGGTCGCCTCCACCGTCCAGGTCGCCTTCTACGACGCCACCAACCC
The DNA here is from genome assembly GCF_053591515.1 of Streptomyces sp. NPDC003011. NCBI lineage: Bacteria > Bacillati > Actinomycetota > Actinomycetes > Kitasatosporales > Streptomycetaceae > Streptomyces > Streptomyces sp. NPDC003011. The sequence continues at coordinate 28,753 of NZ_JBSFTY010000027.1, read as the reverse complement.
CGAGGCCCGTGACTTCGTGTGGTCGCGGGTGCGGCGCAACTACCTGGAGCCGTACGGCATCACGGCGTTCTGGCTGGACGCCTGCGAGCCGGAGCTGAAGCCGGGCTTCTCGGAGAACCTGCGCTACTGGGCAGGTCCGGGCCTGGAGGTCGGCAACATGTACCCGGCCGAGAACGCCCGCACCTTCTACGAGGGCCTGAAGGCGTCCGGCGAGGAGGAGATCATCTCCCTCAACCGCTCGGCGTGGGCGGGCAGTCAGCGCTACGGCGCGGCCCTGTGGTCCGGCGACATCGGCACCGACTTCGCCACCCTGCGCCGCCAGATCGCGGCCGGCCTGAACACGGCCCTGTCGGGCATCCCGTGGTGGAACACCGACATCGGCGGCTTCCACGGCGGCGACCCGGACGACCCGGCGTACCGCGAGGTGATGGTCCGCTGGTTCCAGTTCGGGGCGCTGTCCCCGCTGATGCGGCTGCACGGCTTCCGCGACCCGGGCATGCCGCTGGGCCCGGAGATGACCGGCGGCCCGAACGAGGTGTGGTCGTACGGCGAGGAGGCCGGCGCGATCCTGGAGCGGTACCTGCGGCTGCGCGAGCGCCTGAAGCCGTACGTCCTGAAGGTCATGCGCGAGGCCCACGAGGAGGGCCTGCCGGTGATGCGCCCGCTGTTCCTGGAGTTCCCCGAGGACCAGGCGGCCTGGTCGGTCGACGACGCCTACCTGTTCGGCCGGGATCTGCTGGTCGCGCCCGTGCTCACCGCGGGGGCCACGGCCCGCACGACGTATCTCCCGGCGGGCGCGGTCTGGACGGACGCGTGGACCGGTGAGACGTACGCGGGCGGCGCGGCCGTGACGGTCGACGCGCCGCTGGACCGCATCCCGCTGTTCCTGCGGGACGGGGCGCGGCTGCCCATCGCCGAGTAGCGCGCACGGGCTCTCAGGGCAGTCGGGGCGCCACCTCCGCCGCCAGCAGGTCCAGGTGGCCGAGGTCGGACAGGTCGCGCAGCCGGATGTACACGCGGGTCGCGCCGAGGCCGGCGTACTCGCCGATCAGGTCCGCGATCTTCGCCGGGGAGCCGGACAGCGCCTCCTCCGGCGGCAGCCGGGACTCCTCGCGCAGCAGGGCCAGGCGCCGGGTGACGTCCGCCTCGCTGCGGCCGCAGGCCACGGCCAGGCTGATCGACAGGACCAGCGGCGGGCGGTCGTCCGGCCGGGCCGCCGTCACCCGGGCGAAGCGGTCGGCGCTCAGCGCGGGCGGGGTGAAGGGCAGGTTGAACTCGTCCGCGTGGGCGGCGGCCAGGGCCGGGGTGCGCCGGGGGCCCCGGCCGCCCACGATGATCGGCGGCCGGGGCCGCTGCACGGGTTTGGGCAGGGCGGGCGAGTCCGTCAGACGGTAGTGGCGGCCCTCGTACGTGAAGTGCTCGCCGGGCGCGGTGGTCCACAGGCCGGTGACCACCTGGAGCTGCTCGGCCAGCCGGTCGAAGCGTTCGCCGGGCGGCGGGAACGGGATGCCGTACGCGCTGTGGTCCAGCGGGAACCAGCCCGCGCCGAGACCGAGTTCGACCCGGCCGCCGCTCATGGCGTCCACCTGGGCGGCGAGCACCGCCAGCGGTCCCGGGTGGCGGAAGGTCGCCGAGGACATCAGGGTGCCCAGGCGGATCGTCGTCGTCTCCCGGGCGAGTCCGGCCAGCGTGGTCCAGCCGTCGGTGGGGCCGGGCAGGCCGTCGCCGTAGTGCATCGGGTGGTAGTGGTCGGCGACGAAGAAGCCGTCGAAGCCGCAGCTCTCGGCGTGCCGGGCGGCGCGCAGCAGGTCGGCGTAGGTCGCGCCGTGGTACGGCTCGGTGAACACGCGCAGTTCCATCGCCTCATACCCCCGTCCTGTGGCTGGCCAGCAGGAGTTCGTGGAGTTCCGTGCGGCAGCGGGCCAGTTCGGCGGCGTGCGTGTCACGGCCGAGCGAGCGGGGCCTGGGCACGGGGACCTCCAGGGCCGTGCGGATCCGGCCCGGGCGGGGGCTGAGGACCACGACCCGGTCGGCAAGGAGCACGGCCTCCTCGATCGAGTGGGTGACGAGGACGACGGTGGCGCCGTGCTCCATGTGGACCCGCTGCAGGACCTCGCACAGTTCCTCGCGGGTCAGCGCGTCCAGCGCCGAGAACGGCTCGTCCATGAGCATCACGCGCGGCCGTTGCATCAGGGACCGGCACAGTGCCACCCGCTGCTGCATGCCGCCGGACAGTTCGTGCGGGAGCCGGGTGTGGAAGGGCGCGTCCAGTCCGACGCGCAGCAGTGACTCCCTGGCCGCGGCCCGGTGTCCCGGGGTGGGGCGGCCGCGGACGACGACCGGGAGCAGCACGTTGTCCAGGGCCGTCCGCCAGGGCAGCAGGGCCGGGCGCTGGAAGAGGATGGCCACGTCCCGGCGTGGTTCGCGCACCGGCTCGTCCGCGATCGTGACCTCGCCGGCGGAGGGCGGGAGCAGGCCGGCGAGCACCCGGAGCAGGGTGGACTTGCCGCAGCCCGAGCGGCCCAGGACGGCCGTGAACTCCCCCTCCCGGACGTGCAGATCGATGCCCCGCAGCGCCTCGACGGTCCCCCTGCGTCCCGCGTAGCTCTTGGACATGCCGCGCACTCGGATCACGGTTCCCCCATCACCGGTTCGTCTGGAGCGGTACCGCCGAGGATAGGGCGGCACCCCCGTGATCACCCGGTGTTCGTTGTTTGTTACATGCCAAACCGGTCCTCGGTATCGACAGATCACCCCCGAGACGGCTCCACTTGACGGCATGAGACGGACATCGCGGTTATCCGCCGCGCTCCTCGCCGTCGCACTGACGGCGGCGCTCACCTCGTCCTGCGGATCCGACGACGACACCGGAGGAGGCGGCGGCTCCTCCTCCGAGGACCCCGCGCCGGACCGGGTCACCTACCTCACCGGCTTCGGCACCTTCGGCCGCGAGGCCTACGCGTACGTGGCCCAGGACAGGGGCTACTTCGAGGACGCCGGCGTGGACGTCACCATCGAACCGGGGCAGGGCAGCGGCTCCTCCCTCGCCGCGCTGGCCGGCGGCCGGGCCCAGTTCGCCCCCGTCGACCTGAGCAGCACCATCATCCAGCTCGGCGGCGGCAAGGTCTCCGGCGTCACCGCCGTCGCGGCCATCCACCAGACCACGGACGCCGCCGTGATGGCGCTGGCCGGCAGCGGCATCGAGGAACCGGCCGACCTGGAGGGCAGGAAGGTGGCGGACCCGGCCGGCTCGGTCATCGGCGCCCTCTTCCCGGCGTACGCGAAGCTCGCCGGCTTCGACGCCGCTGAAGTGGACTGGGTCAACCTGGAGCCCCAGCAGCTGGGGGTCAACCTCGGCTCCGGCTCGGTCGACGCGGTCGGGCAGTACCGCGTGGGCCGCCCCACCATCGAGAACGCCGTCCGGGGCAAGGAGGTCGTCGTCCTCCCCTTCAGCGCGTACCTGCCCGAGAGCTACGGCGCGGCCGTCACCACGACCACGAAGATCGCCACCGAGGACCCCGACCTGGTCGAACGCTTCACGACCGCGCTGCTCAAGGGCATGCGTGACGTGATCGAGCACCCTCAGGAGGCCGCGCGGCTGATGCACGACAGGCACCCGACGGTGGACGAGGAGACCGCCGCCGCCGAGATCGAACTGGTCGGCGCCGCCGTACGGCCGAAGGAGGACGGCGCTCCGATCGGCACCATGGACCGTGCCCGCGTGGCCGGCGCGATCAGGACGCTGGTGGACGCCGGTGCCGTGCGGCCGGGGCTGAAGCCGGAGCAGCTGGTCTCCTTCGACCTGGTGCCGAAGTCCTGACCGGTGGAGGGCGAGCAGCGGAGTCCCGGCCGGTGGAGTCCCGGCCGGTGGAGTCCCGGCCGGTGGAGTCCCGGCCGGTGGAGTCCCAGCGGGTGGAGTCCCGGCGGGTGGAGTCCCGGCCGGTGAAGGAGGCGAACGGTCTGGGCAGACGCCTCATGGCGGCCGGGTGGCCGGTGCTCGGTCTGGCCGCCGCCCTCGGGGGCTGGGCACTGGTGGTGGCCGTCCTCGACGTGCCCGAGATCATCGCGCCCTCCCCCGCCGACGTCCTGGCCGCCTTCCTGAGCCTGCCCGGCTATCTCCTCGGCGAGGCGCTGACCACGCTCACCGTCGTCGTGCTGGGCTTCGCCGCGGCCGCGGTGGCGGGTCTGGTGATCGGTGTGGCGATCGCGGCCTCCCGGATCGTGGAACTGATGTTCGCCCCGCTCCTGGTCGCCTTCAACGCCGTGCCCAAGGTGGCACTGGCACCGCTGCTGGTGGTCTGGATGGGCTTCGGACAGCAGCCCAAGGTGGTCATGACCCTGCTGGTCTGCTTCTTCCCCATCGTCCTGTCGGTCGCCCAGGGGCTCACCTCGACGCCGGTGGAACTGGTGGAGCTCGCCCGGTCCCTGCGCACGTCCCGGACCCGGACCTTCCTGAGGTTCCGCTTCCCGAGCGCGCTGCCGCAGATCTTCGTCGGGCTGAAGGTCGCGATGCCGCTGGCCGCGGTCGGGGCGGTGATCGGCGAGTTCAGCGCCGGCGACGAAGGGCTCGGCTTCGTCATCCAGCAGTCCGGGGCGAACTCGGACACGGCACTGGCGTTCGCCGCCGTCGCCCTGCTGGGGGTGATGAGCGTGGTGCTGTTCTACGCCCTGGTCCTGGCGGAACGGCTGCTGCTGCCGTGGGTGCGAGAGACCACGTCGGCCCGGTAGCGGCCCGAGCCGGCCCCGCTCCTCGCGAGGAGGGCGGCGCCGGCTCGGGCTCGGATCAGCTGCTGCTGACCGTCAAATTGTTGGTGGCGAAGTCCAGGCCGCCGGACGACGAGGTGATCTCGAAGCCGAACTGGACGTCTCCGATGGTCTCGTTGCCCATCCAGCCCTTGGTGTCCTTGATCCACTTGAGGATCGGCAGGATGTTCACGGTGCCGGAGGACGAGTTCGAGGTGCGGATGAACGAGAAGACCTCGTTGGCGCCGTTGGTGCCCTTGTAGACGGTCCAGGTGTGGCCGCCGAGCGTCACGTTGCCCTGCGAGGTGCCGAGGGGGCCGACGGCTCCGGTCTTGTTGACCCAGAGCATGATCTCGTAGTCGTAGTCGGTGTCCCAGATGTCGTACGAGGTGTTGTACGCGCCGGACGACGGGACCGAGACGTTGTAGCTGCTGGAGAGCGAACCCAGCGAGGTGATCGTCTTGTTGATCACCTTCTTGGAGTTCGGGTAGGACTTGATGCCGCCGGTGTTGGGGTGGTTGGCGTTGACGCCCCAGTTGGTGCCGGAGTTGGCCCAGATGCACTGGCTGCCGGCGCCGGAACCCCAGATGTTGTTGTAGAGCGTGTAACCGTTGAGGCTGGTGTTGCCCCACTGGTCGCAGGAGCTCCAGACGGCGGCCGAGGCGGGGGCGGAGGCGAGTCCGACGGTGACGCCGAGGGCCATCGCCGGGGCGAGCAGGGCCATGGTGGCCTTGCGGAGTGTGCTCTTTGCCATGGTGTCCCTTTCCATGGGTGGGGGGAAATGCGGGGAGGGGGAGTTACCACGTCCTCAGCGTGAGGACGTGGTCTTCTCCGGCGACGAGGTCGAGCGGTCGTGCGCCGGAGGAAGTCCGGAGTTCGACGCGGTGGGTACGCGTGGGGCGTAGCACCGCGGTCGCTTCTCGGGGGCTCCAGGTGAGGTCGAGTTCCGCGCCGAACCGGGTGCGGACGCCGAGGAGCCGGCCGCTCGGGCAGGTCGGCGGCGGCGCGGGCAGCAGGACCAGCCGGTCCGGGGTCGACTGCACGAGCATCTCGATGAGCACGGCGGGCAGGGTGTGCGCGGCGTCCGCGTTGTAGACGTCACGGTTCGGGTAGTGCGCGCTCATCAGCGAGGCGTGGAAGAAGTCGCCCTTGAGGACCTGGCCGAGGGCGTGCGCGACCCGTTCGCCGTCGCGCAGCCGGGCGGCGACCAGGGCGTGGTGCAGGTGCCCGTGGGCCGAGTCGTTCTCGGCGCCCCGCAGTTCGAGCGCCCGGTGGGCGGCCGTGGCGAGGTCCGGGGTGTCGTACGGGTTGATCTCGTCCAGCGGCCAGACGCCGTAGAGGTGGCTGAGGTGGCGGTGGTCGTAGGTGTCGTCGAGACCGGGCCGGGCCCACTCGGCGAGGGCGCCGTCGGCGTTGATCCGGTGGGGCGGGAGGCGGTCGGCGAGCGCCCGCCAGGCATCCGCCCGGTCCGGGTGGTAGGCGGCGGCGGTGCGCAGGGCGTGGCGGGCGGCCGAGAGGTCCATGGCCGCGTCGACCGCTCCCCAGCCGGCGTTCGCCGGGCGGTTCTCGGGCGAGTAGGAGGGGACGACGGCCAGGTGGCCGTGTTCGTCGGTGCGGGTGAGGAAGTCCTCGTAGAACAGGGCGACTTGGGCGAGGACGTGGGCGGTGCGCGGGTCCTGTTCACCGCGGGCCTCGTCGTGGTCGACGAGAGGCTTGAGGAGCCAGTCGGCGCCGGCGGTCCACAGGTGGAGCGGGTACTCCCGTCTGAAGTGGTAGCTGAAGCCGGACTCGCCGTCGGTGTGGGAGGGCGCGACGACGCCTCGGGCGCCGAAGATCGCGCGGGCGTTCTCGGCCCAGTCACCGAGCTGACGGTAGATCAGCGACGCCTGGGCCTCCGTGACTTCGGGGAGGGCGGCGGCCGCGGCGGAGGCGGTCTGGAGGTTGAGGTTGGCGTTGGTGGTGAACGCGCCCGACCAGGCCGTGTTCCAGTCGCCGGTCCACAGGCCGACGAGGCGGGGCGGCAGCATGCCGCTGGCGGAGAGCAGGTGGTAGCGGCCGGCGGCGAAGAGCCGTTCCAGGAGGGCGGGGCTCTCGGGGCGGCCCAGCAACTCCGTTCCACAAAGGGCCCGTTCGGCCGGGTCCGCGTCCAGGTCCAGGGTCACCCGCCGGTAGGCGGCGCCGTGTGTCGCGGTGTGACCGGCCAGGAGGCGGGCGTAGGGGTCCTCGCCGTCCGGGATCAGGTCGCCGAGGGCACGGGCGTGGGCGAGGGCGTCCGGCTCGGCGGCGGTCGCGTGGCCGGCGGTCAGGGCGTCGGCGGTCAGGGGGTCGGCGGTCAGGGGGTCGGCGGTCAGGGGGTCGGCGGTCAGGGGGTCGGCGGTCGGTGCGCCGGCGGCGGGCGCGTCCGTGTGCCACGCGCCCGGTTTCGGAGCGCCCGGGTGGCGCAGGACGCGGGTGAGGAGCAGCACCGACTCGGCGCCGGTGACGCGCAGCCCGGGAGGCGTGAGGGTGGTCCGGCCGCCCGTGACCGCGATCAGCGTCACACCGGTGTACGCGCGGTCGCTGCCGGGGTAGCGGGCGCGCAGGGTGAGCAGGGCGCCCTCGGGGGTGAGCACGGCACCCTGGCCGACGGCCAGGTCGTGCGGTGCGCCGGGGAGCCGGTGGTCGAGGGAGATGTCCAGGTCGCAGGCGTCGACGCGCTGGACGACGACATCGTCGGCACGGGAGACGAAGACCCGGCTGCGCCACCCCGGGCACTCGGCCGTCGTCTCGCCGGTGGTGAAGTCGACGCAGCGGCGGTACGCGCGGGGCTCGCGGTCCCGAGCCGGCCTGCGCAGCCGTATCTGGAAGGCGGGGTGGAAGGGCTGGACCCACTGGAGGTCGCGGCCGTCGGTGAAGGTCTCGGCGGCGGTCGGCTCTCCGGCCAGCAACCGGTCCTGGAGGGCGGGGAGTTCGGCGGCGAGCTCGGGCGGGCGGGCGTGTTCGCCGCCGTTGGGGCGGACCAGGGTGTGGTGGGTGACGATGACCCGCTCGTCGTCCGGATCGCCGAACGCGAGGGTGCCGTGGCGGCCGTTGCCGCTCAGGTAGGCGTCCTCCCAGCGGGCGGCGGGCCGTGGTTCCCAGGTGCCGTGGACGGGTCCGGTGCTCATCACGTCAGCACCGCCACACCGTAGCGGCCGAGGGTGATCTCGTCCGTCACCGTCGTGTCCGTGAGGAGGTCCCGGTGGGTGCCGGGCACCCCGACCGTCACGGACTCGCGGCCGTGGTGGAGGAGGAACAGCAGGTCACCGCGGCGGACCGCCTCGACCTGGGCGGGCAGCGCGTCGAGCACGGGGCGGGCGCCCGCGTCGGCGGCGATCCGGGCGAGCAGGTCGCGCAGCGCCTCCGGCTCGGGCAGCGTCGAGACGTACCAGGCGCGTCCTCTGCGCAGCACGGCCGGCAGACCGTCGAGCTCGCCGCCCTTGTACGCGGCCACCGTCTCGGCGTCCTCGCGCTTCTCGATCTCCTCCGACCACAGGGTGGATCGGAAGCCGTCGCAGTCGGCGTGCTCGCCCGGGTCCAGCGGCCACCACTCGTGCAGGGTGCGGATGCCGACCAGTTCGCGCAGCCGGGCGTCCATGCCACCGGCGCGTACCCGGTCGTCCTCGTCGGCGATGCCGGTGAGGAAGCCGGAGACGAGGGTGCCGCCGCCCCGGACGTACCCGAGGAGGTTCTCGATCGCCGCGTCGGTGAGGGCGTACAGCTGGGGGACGACGACCAGCCTGTAGGCGCTCAGGTCGTGCTCGGGGTGGGCGAAGTCGGTGGTGAGGTGGGCCTCCCACAAGGCCCGGTGCCAGGCTTTCAGGAGTTCGGGGTGGTCGACGTGCGTGGACAGGCGGCCGTCCTGGGCGCCGGCCCACCAGGCGTGCCAGTCGTGCAGGATCGCGATGTCGTGGGCGGTGTGGCTGCCCGCCGCCCGCTCGCCGATCCGCGCGAGGTCGGCGCCGAGCTGCTTGACCTCCTGGTACGTCCGCCCCTCCGGCCCCGCGTGGCTGACCATCCCGGAGTGGAACTTCTCCGCGCCCTGCCGGGACTGGCGCCACTGGAAGTAGCAGACGGCGTCCGCGCCCCGGGCCACGGCCTGGAGGGACCAGAGGCGGTTGAGGCCACGCGGCTTGGGGTGGTTCACGCCCCGCCAGTTGACGGGACCGGCCGCCTGTTCCATCAGCATCCACGGGCCGCGTGCCTGCGAGCGGGTCATGTCCTGGACGAGGGCACCGTTCTGCGCGCCGAGCGGGTCGCGCGGGTCGGGGTAGAGGTCGACCGAGACGACGTCCTCCTCCTCGGCCCAGCGCCAGGCGTCCTGGCCGATCCACAGCGGCATGAAGTTGGTGGTGACGGGGAGGTGCGGGGTGGCCCGGCGGACGATGTCCCGCTCGGCGGCGTAGCACTCCAGGAGCATGTCGGAGGTGAACCGCCGGAAGTCCAGCACCTGGCCGGGGTTCTTCAGGTAGTGCGCGTGACGGGGCGTGTGGATCTCGGCCCAGTCGCCGTAGCCCTGGCTCCAGAAGGCGGTGCCCCAGGCCTCGTTGAGGGCGTCGAGGGAGCCGTAGCGGTCCTGGAGCCAGCGGCGGAAGCGGGCGGCGGCCTCGTCGCTCCAGTCGAAGGTGCAGTACTCGTTGTTGATGTGCCACAGGGTGAGGGCCGGGTGGCTGCCGTAGCGGGCGGCGAGGTCCTCGGTGATGGCGGCGGCGTAGCGGCGGTAGGTGGCGCTGGAGTGCGAGAAGTGCTGGCGTCCGCCCCACCACTCGGTGCGGCCGTCCTGGTCGACGGGCAGGGTGTCGGGGTGCAGGTGCCCCATCCACGGCGGGGGCGAGGCGGTGGGGGTGGCGAGGACGACCCCGATGCCGTTCTCGTGCATCAGGTCCATCAGCCGGTCCAGCCAGCCGAACTCCCGTGCCCCCGGGCGCGGTTCGAGCTTCGCCCAGGAGAAGACGCCGAGGGTGACGGAGTTGACGCCGGCGTCCTTCATCAGGCGGACGTCCTCGTGCCAGGTCTCCTTTGGCCACTGCTCCGGGTTGTAGTCGCCGCCGTAGAGGATGCGGCCCCGGGTCGTGTCGCGCAGCGAGGGCATCAGACCGGCTCCCCGTACTGGATCCCGCGTCCGTTGGTGGCGAGGTACACGCGGCCGTACACGCGCGGGTCGCCGGTGATGACCTCGCCGGTCCAGCCCCACTGGTGCTGGTCGTCGTTGATCCGCACCCAGGTCTTCGCCTCGTCGTCGGAGCGGTGGACGGCGGTGATGGTGTCGGTGGAGCCGACCTGGTAGAGGGCGGGGTACCGCGCCCCGTCGGCCGCCTTGCCGAAGCCGAGGGTGTAGGAGGCCCAGCAGCTGTCGACCTTCGCGAAGGTGGCCCCGCCGTCGGTGGACCGGTAGAGCCCGTTCCACTTCGCGCAGAGCCACAGGTCACCGGACCGGCCCGGCGCCGCGACCACCCTGAACTGGCTGTCACCGGCGGGCAGTCCGGTCGCCCGCGCGGTGAACGTCCGGCCGCTGTCGGTGCTGGCGAGCAGCGTCCCCGCATCGGTGTCGTACGCGTAGAAGAGCGCCGGGTCGGCCGGGTCGGCGACCGGTGCGGCGCCCTTCGGGAAGGAGGGGACCTCGGACCAGGTGGCGCCGTTGTCCGCCGAGCGGTGGGCGGCGTACTTCGTGCCGTCCCAGTGCACGAAGGACCACAGCAGCACGCTGCCGTCGGCGTTGGTGGCGATCGGCCCCGGCGCGTCCTTGGCGATGGCGGGCTGGGCCTTGAAGGGCGCCCAGGTCTGCCCGCCGTCGTGCGAGGAGGCGCCGTTGCCGTGGTCGCCCCAGCCGGCGCGGACGACGTACGCCGGTCTGCGCGCGGCCTGCGCGAGGCCCGTCGCCGACCCGAAGACGGGGTTCGTCGCCATGCCGCGCGACGGGGACGCCGTGAGCCGCTCGTGGTACATCACGCCGATGTCCCCGAGTCCGCTGAGCAGATGCGCCTTCCCGGCCGGGGGCGAGATCAGCTGGCGCACGGCCGACTCCTCCAGGCCGCGGATCTGCGGAGCCCAGTTCTTCAGGTCCCGGGTGCCGTAGAGGGTGGCGCCGGTGCCGTAGACGACGTGCTTCGAGTCGTACGGGTCGACGGCGACCGCCTGGATCCACCAGCCGAACTTGGGCTGGTCCCCGCCCCACTTGAGGAAGGGCGTCTCGGACACGTCGAACACGGCGGTGTCCTTGAGGGACGTCCAGGTCCGGCCGCCGTCGGTGGTCCGGTACAGGGTGTCGACCGCCGCCCAGCGGTTGTTGGTGGAGACGACGACGGTGCCGGGCCGGCGGGCGTCGACGGCGATGCCGCCGTAGCCGAAGCTGTCGGCGGACCCGTCGCTGGTGGTCCCGCCCGGCTCGACCGGCGTGACCTCGGTCCACTCGCCGTCCGTGGTGCGCAGCTTGTGCACGCTGCCGTCGGACTGCCCGTTGGGGCCGGGCGCGTTGGCGTACGACACGTACAGCTCGCGGGTGTGCCGGTCGTACCCGGCGCGGATCGGGACCTTGGCGGCGGTGCCGGCGGGCTGCCCGGGGACGGCCTCCCAGGTGGTGCCGTCGGCGGTGCGGTACAGGTTGGCGGCCGTCCCGTCCGCGTCGCCCCAGCCGGCGTACAGGGTGCGGCCGGCGGCGACGAGGAGGGTGACGCCCTGGCCGGTGGCGCTGGGCGTGGCGGGGAAGCCCACCGCTGTCCACGTGGCGCCCCGGTCGGTGGACTTGAGGAGCCCGTCGTGCCGGGTGCCCAGCCACAGGGTGTCGCTGTCGCGCGGGTCCACCAGGAGCCGCTCCCCCGCGCCCCGGCCGTCCTCGTTGGCGCCGAGCTTCACGGTGAGGTCGGTGCGCGTCCAGGTGACACCGCGGTCCTCGGAGCGCAGGACCGCGCCGTTGCCGGCCCAGGACTGGGCGTAGGTGCCGAGGGCCAGGTAGACGCGGTCGGGGTGGACCGGGTCGACCGCGATCGCCTCGACCCCGAGGAGGTTCCAGTCGTCCCAGCCGAGGTGGTCGGTCAGCGGGGTCCAGCGGGCGGCCCGGTCGTCCCAGCGGTAGGCACCGCCGATGTCGGTGCGGGCGTAGGCGAGACCGCGGACGGAGGGATGGAAGAGGACGCCGGTGACGAAGCCGGTACCGCCGATGACAGCGGTGCGCCAACGGTACGCGGGGGCGCCGGCGGTCCCGGCGGCGTGCGCACGTCCCTGGCTCACGGGGACGGCGGTGAGCGCGGCGGCGGCCGCGGTTCCGGCGAGAACGGCACGCCGGCTCAGGGGTGACGTACGCATGACGGACCTCGATCTGCAAGGAAGGGGAAGTGGACGCAACCTCAGGGCGCGGGGGACCGCGCGACCGGCCGCGACGCAGCCGCAGCCGCCGGACAGCAGAAGTACCCCGCTGGGTGGGCGCGGGTCAGCCCTTCACCGCGCCCGTCAGCATGCCCTTCTTGAAGTGGCGCTGGACGAAGGGCGAGACGACGGCGACGGGGAGCAGCGCCAGCACCATGACCGCCATCTGGACGCCGAGCGCGGACAGCTGGCCCGTCTTGATGGCCTGGCTCATGCCGACCGGGGGTTCCTGCTTCTGGACGAGCTGGATCATGACGTTCTGCAGCGGCATCATGTCCTGATCGCTCAGGTAGAGCGACGCGTTGAACCAGGCGCTCCAGTAGCCGACGGCGTAGAAGAGCGTGATCACCGCGATGACGGCGCGGGAGAGCGGCATCACGATCTGCCACAGGATCCGCCAGTCCCCCGCCCCGTCGATCCGCGCGCTGTCGGTGAGCTCCGGCGAGATGCTCATGAAGAACGCCCGCAGGACCAGGATGTTGAAGACACTGATCGCGCTCGGCAGGATCAGCGCGAGATACGTGTCCGTCAGCCCCAGCGACTGCACCAGCAGATACGTGGGGATGAGACCGGCGCCGAAGAACATCGTCGCGAGCAGGAGCATCAGGAACCAGCGGTGCCCGACCGACCCCAGGCGGGAGAGCCCGTACGCGGAGAGGACGGACACCGTCATCGAGAACGCCGTGCCGACGAGGGTGACGCCCAGGCTGACGAGGGTGGCGCGGGTGACCTGGCCGCCGCTCAGCAGCTCCTGGTAGGCGACGAAGGTGATGTCCTTGGGGATCACCACCAGGCCGCCGGCCTCACTGATGGCCTGCTTCGAGGACAGACTGGTGACGACGACGATCCACAGCGGGAACAGGACGGCGAGGCAGGCGAAGGCCAGGACGATGCCCTTGCCCGCCAGTCCGGCCGGGTTGGGCTTCTCCTCCCAGACGGGCCGCGGCGGGGCGGCCCAGCGTCCGGGAGCCTTCGGGGCGGGGGCCTTGGGCCGTTCCTCGGTGACAGCGCTCACTTCTTGTACACCCCCTGCTCGCCCATGAGATGGGCGACCTTGTTCGCGGCGAGGACGAGTCCGAGACTGACCACGCCCTTGATCAGACCCGCCGCGGCCGCGTAACTGAAGTCCTGGTTGCGGACGCCGTTCCACCACACATAGGTGTCGAGGACTTCCGCCGCGCCCGGCCCCACCGCGTCTCTCTGCAGCAGGATCTGTTCGAAACCGACCGTGAGCGCGTCACCGACACGCAGCACCAGCAGCAGGGCGATGACCGGTCGCAGCGCGGGCAGCGTGACGTGCCACATCCGGCGCCACCGGCCGGCCCCGTCCATCGCCGAGGCCTCGTACAGATCGGGGCTGACGGAGGCCAGCGCCGCGAGGAAGACGATGATGCCCCAGCCGGCGTCCTTCCAGACGCCCTCCGCCGTCACCAGGAACTTGAAGATCCCCGGGTCGGTCATGAGGTCGAAGCCTTCGTAGCCGTGCTCGCGCAGGGTCTGCGCGATGATGCCGGCGCCGCCGAAGATCTGCTGGAAGACGGTGATGACCAGCACCCAGGAGAAGAAGTGCGGCAGGTAGAGGATCGCCTGCGACACCGCCCGCACCCGAGGCCGGATCACGCTGTTGATGAGCAGCGCGAGCACGATCGGGATCGGGAAGAAGAGCAGCAGTTGGAGGGAGAACAGGACGAACGTGTTCTGGACGGCGTCCCAGAACGCCGAGTCCTCGAAGATCCGCGAGAACTGCTCGAAGCCGACCCAGGGGCTGTGGAAGATGGCGACGAAGCCGTTGTCGCTGACGTACGGGTCGTACTCCTGGAAGGCGACGACGTTGCCCAGGATCGGTATGTAGTTGAAGACCAGGACCAGCAGGACGGCCGGCAGGGTCATCAGGATCAGCGTGCGGTCCCGCCTGAGGCGGGTCCTGAGGGTGCCGCCGTTCGCGGCCTTCTTCAGGGCCTTCTTCTCGGCCTTGGAGACCCCGGGGGGCTTGGCGGCCTTGGCGGCCTTGGTGGAGTTGCTCCCTTTGGCGGAGGGTTCGGCGGTGTCGTCCGTCGTCGACGACGGCGCCGTGCGCGCGGCGGCGCCCGGAGTGGTGCTGTGTGCCACTTCGTCACCCCTGCGCGGATCCGCTGTCGTCCAGCAGCTTCTTGTACCAGTCCCGCAGCTTGTCGCCGCCCTGGCTCTTCCAGTCCGACACCGCCTGCTGCATGTCGCTGATCTTCTTGCGGCCGCGGACGATGTCGTCCTCCAGCTGCTCGAAGTCGTTGGAGAGGTTGGTGTAGCGGGCGGGTTCGGTGACCTGCATCCCGAAGAAGGGGGTCTTCTTGGCGAAGGCGCCCATCCGCTGCTGCCACTCCACCTGTTCCTTCGCGATGTCCGGGAAGTCGGGGTGCGCGATGGTCGGGGCGGGGCTGGCGAGCATGACGAAGGCGTTCAGGACCTCCTGGTTGCCCTTGTCGTTCTTGGTCGGCACCCCGTCCTTGAGGGTGTAGTGCGTGCCCTCCACCCCGTAGTTGGTGAGCATGTACTCCTTGGTGCCGTACGGGGCCGCGGTGACGTTCGCGGCGGCCAGCACGTCCTGGATCTTGGCCTTCGACGCCTTCTTGTTGACGAAGGCGAAGATGCCCGCGGGCGATACGGCGAACAGCTCGGGGTCGCCGCCGTCGTGGCCGAAGATGTCCATGCCCGCGATGCGGAATTCCTTGTTCTGGGTGGACTGTTCGGCCATCTTGCCCCACCAGTCCGCGATGTTCCCGTTGTACATCAGGACCTGGCCGTCGGTGAAGCGCTGGCCCGCGGTGCCCTGGTTCTGCGCCTTGGTGTCGGGATGGACGACGCCCGCCGCGTAGAGCTTCCGCGTCCACTCCAGCGCTTCGAGGTACTCGTCGGTCTCGACGCGGTAGATCAGCTTGCCGTCGACCAGGTTCCAGCCGAGCGGCTTCTCGGCGCCGCCCAGCGCACCGAAGATGTTGAAGGCGGACCACTTCATGTCGTCGCAGGCCCACACCTTCGCCTTGGCGTTGGTGATCTCCTTGGCGAGGGCCAGGAACTCATCGGCGGAGGTGGGGAGTTCGTACCCCTCCTTGTCGAAGACGTCCTTGCGGTAGAAGGGCACGGTGGCCGGGGTGGTGGGCGCGGGCATCGGCAGCCCGCGCAGCTTGCCGCCGAAGATGGAGTACTGCCAGGCGTCCGTCGGGATGGCCGCGAGGTTCGGGTACTCCTTGACCTTGTCACCCGAGAGGTACGGGCCGAGGTCGGCCATCTTGCTGATGATGGCGCTGGGTATCTTGCCGCCCATGTTCCAGCTGGGGATCACCACGACGTCCGGCATGTCACTGGAGGCGAGGACCGCGCCCAGCTTCTCGTCGTACGTGTTGCCGTCCTGGTTCTGCCAGACGATGTCGGCGCCGATCAGCCCGTTCATCGTCGTGTAGTAGGGATTGCCGCTCCTCGGCGGCGTTCCCCAGAACGGCGACATGATCTTGATGGTGCTGCCCTTGCCGAGCTTTTGTGGCACCGAGGTCTTCAGGTCGGCCAGAGACAGCTCGCTGGTGAAGCCGGCGGCGGAGCCGTTCTTCGCCGGGATGTCCGGCGTCACCACGTTCTGCGCCACGAAGGCGGGAAGGATCTTCTTCGCGTTCTTGCCCGCGGTCGTGCCCTCCTTGGAGCCGCCGTCGGACCCTCCGCACGCGGCAAGCAGCGGCATCCCGCCCGCCACCGCTGCGGTGGCGACCGCGGTGGAGGCGAGGAAGCTTCTCCGGCTGGGCCCGGAGGAGGCGGAAGCGGCGTTCGGCGTCATTGCGTCAACCCTTCATGGCGCACCAGGACACCCGGCGGTGGAGCCGTCGGCTGCGGTGTCTTGTGTGGAACTGGCTGAGCCGAAGCGGTTCTGGGAACCTCGGGCCTCGAAGAACGCGCGCCGTCCTGGCGGGCAGTCCTCGCAGCGACTGGTCGAAGTAGTCGAAGCGCTTCGATGTTGCTGCGAGGTTAAGTGAACACCCAGGGGTACACAAGGGTCGTTCCCAAGATTCCTCCGAGGTGTGAGGGAAGGAACCGGGCTCTTACGCGACTTGAAATGTCGGTCAGGAGTCGGAGTTGTTGCCCGGGAGTGTCTTGACACCCACCCCCGGATCGAATGAGCATCGAAGCGCTTCGAAAGCGCTTCGTCGCTCCATCGCAAGGGGATCCCCACGTGACCGCACAAACGCCGCCTACGCCGCCTTTCCGCGATCCGCGCCTGTCGTTCGCGAAGCGCATCGACGACCTGCTGTCGCGGCTGACCCTGGACGAGAAAATCACCTTCCTGCACCAGTTCACCCCGGCGGTGGAGCGGCTCGGCGTCGCCGCGTTCCGCACCGGCCAGGAGGCGCTGCACGGCGTGGCGTGGATGGGCCCGGCGACGGTGTTCCCACAGGCCGTGGGCCTCGGCGCGACCTGGAACACCGAGCTGGTACGCCGGGTCGGCGAGGCCGTGTCCGAGGAGATTCGCGCGATGCGCGCCCGCGACGAGCGCGTGGGCCTCAACGTCTGGTCGCCGACGGTGAACCTGCTCCGGCATCCGCTGTGGGGCCGTAACGAGGAGGGCTACGCGGAGGACCCGAAGCTCACCTCGGCGATCGCCACCGCGTACACGCGCGGCCTGCGCGGTGATCACCCGACGTACTGGCGCACCGCGCCGGTCCTCAAGCACTGGCTCGCGCACAACAACGAGACGGACCGGGACACCGCGTCGAGTTCGGTCCGCCCGCGCGTGCTGCACGAGTACGACCTGCGGGCCTTCCGGGAGACCGTCGAGGCGGGCGCGACGGCGGGCGTGATGCCGGCGTACAACCTGGTCAACGGGCGCCCCAACCACGTCTCGCCGTACCTCCGCACCCACCTGCGCGCCTGGACCGACGAGGAGCTGCTGGTCTGCTCGGACGCGGGCGCGCCCTCCAACCTGGTCGACTCCGAGCACTACTTCGACACCCACGAGGAGGCCACCGCGGCCGCGGTCCTCGCCGGCGTCGACAGCTTCACCGACCACGGCACGGACAGTTCGAAGATCGTCGCCCGCGTCCGGGGCGCCCTCGCGAAGGGGCTGCTGACCGAGGCCGACCTCGACACCGCCGTGCGCCGCCAGCTCTCGGTGCGGTTCCGGCTCGGCGAGTTCGACCCGCACGACGACCCGTACGCCGGCGCCCGGGACTTCGACACCCCGGCGCACCGGGCGCTCGCCCAGGAGGCGGCCGAGCAGGCGATCGTCCTGCTCAAGAACGACGGTGTGCTGCCGCTGGCCGCGGACACCCGGATCGCCGTGGTCGGTCTGCTCGCCGACGAGTGCAAGCTCGACTGGTACAGCGGCACGCTCCTGCACCGCTCGACCCCGCTGGAGGGCCTGTACGAGCGGTTCGGCGCGGAGCGTGTGGAGTTCGCGGAGGGGGTGGACCGGGTCCTGCTCAGGACGCGTGCGGGTACGTTCCTGCACGTCCCCGAGGCGGCGGACGCGGCCGACGAGGTGCGCGGCGCCGAGGGCGCGCTGGACCCGGCCCTGCTCGCGGGCCGCACCGACCTGCCCCCGCTCAGCGCCGAGACCACCGGCACCGAGTTCGCGCTCGTCGACTGGGGCGAGGGCGTGCTGACCCTGCGCGCGCCGGACGGCCGCTACCTCTCGGTGGCCGAGGACGGCCGCCTCCGCGCCTCCGCCGACCAGCCCGGCGGCTGGGTCGTCCAGGAGACGTTCCGTCTGGAACCGCACGAGAACGGACACCTCCTCCGGCACGTCGGTACGGGTCGCCACGTCTCGGTCGCCGCCGACGGGGTGAAGGTTGCCGACGAGAATCCCGAGACGTTCGAGCTGATCATCGTCGAACGCGGCGAGGACGCGGTGGCCCGGGTCGCGGCCGAGGCCGACGTGGTCCTGGTGGTCGCGGGCAACGACCCGCACATCAACGGCCGCGAGACCGAGGACCGCACCACCCTGCGCCTGCCCGCCCAGCAGGAGCGGCTGCTGCGCGCCGCCCGCGCCGCCAACCCGGCCACCGTGCTCGCGCTGACCTCCGCCTATCCGTACGCCGTCGACACCACCGCCCTTCCCGCGGTGCTCTGGACGGCCCACGGCGGCCAGGCGGCGGGCACCGCGCTGGCCCGGGTCCTGGCCGGTGACGTCTCCCCCGCCGGCCGCCTGCCGCAGACCTGGTACGCCGACGACGCCGACCTGCCCGACCTCCTCGACTACGACGTCATCGGCGGCCGGCAGACGTACCTCTACTTCGAGGGCACGCCCCTGTTCCCGTTCGGGCACGGCCTGTCGTACGCGTCCTTCGCGTACGGCGATCTCGCGGCGCGGGCCGGCGACGGGGTCCTGCACGTCTCCTTCACGGTCACGAACACCGGTGACATGACGGCCGACGAGGTCGCCCAGCTCTACACGCGCGCGGTGGACCCGACGGTCCCGCGCCCGCGCCGCGAGCTGGTGGCCCATCGCCGGGTGACGCTCGCGCCGGGCGAGCGGGCGGACCTGGCCTTCGAGGTGCCGCTGTCCGCCCTGGAGTTCTGGGACGTGGCACGGGGCGGCTGGCGCCTGGAGCCGGGCTCCTACGACGTTCTGGCGGGCGCCTCCAGCGAGGACGTCCGTCTGCGGACGACGGTGCTGCTCGACGGGGAGCCCGCCGCCCCGCGTGCCGTGCTCGAACGCGGCCTGGACGCGGCCGACTTCGACGAGCAGAGCGGCGTCGACATCGTCGACCGCACGAAGGCGGCGGGCGACGCGGTGACGGCGGCGGCGGGACGCACGGGTGAACTGGTCTACCGGGCCTGCGACTTCGGCGGCGGGGCGACCCGGGTGGCCGTGTCGGTGGCGGGCGAGGGCACGGTCGAGATCTCCCTCGACGGCGGCCCGGCGCTGGCGGTGCTCACGGCCGGGGCGTCCGGCTCCGGACCGTACGACTACACCACGCTCGGCGCCGGTCTGGCCGCCGAGGGCGTGCACGACGTGCACCTCAGGCTGCGCGGCCCGTTGCGGCTCGCGCATGTCGGCTTCTCCGGCTGAGGGTCCGGACAGGCCGGCACAGAGAAGGGGCCCGGCACCGGAAGGCATCGGTGCCGGGCCCCTTCGGGGAGTCTATATGAAAATGGTTCCCATGAGCTGGAGAGGGCCGGAAGCGGCCCCGGGTCAGAGGGCGAGGCCGGTGAGGACCAGCACCCGCTCGTACGTGTAGTCGTCCATCGCGAACCTCACGCCCTCCCGACCCACACCGGACTGCTTGACACCGCCGTACGGCATCTGGTCGGCGCGGTAGGAGGGCACGTCGCCGATGACCACACCGCCGACCTCCAGGGCGCGGTGGGCGCGGAAGGCGGTCTGGAGGTCGTGGGTGAACACGCCCGCCTGGAGGCCGTACTTCGAGTCGTTGACGGCGGCGAAGGCCTCCGCCTCCCCGTCCGCCTTCCGTACGGTCAGGACGGGTCCGAAGACCTCCTCGCAGGAGATCGTCGTGCCGGCCGGCACGTCGGCGAGGACGGTCGGCGCGTAGGCGGCGCCGTCGCGCTTGCCGCCGGTCAGGAGGGTGGCCCCGGCGTCCACGGCCTCCTGCACCCACGCCTCGACGCGCCGGGCGGCGTCCTCGCTGACCAGCGGCCCGACGTCGGTCGCGTCGTCGCCCGGGTCACCGGTGACCTGGGCCTCGACGGCGGCGACGAGGCGCGGGAGGAGACGGTCGTACACGGACGCGTCGGCGATGACCCGCTGCACGGAGATGCAGGACTGGCCGCCCTGGTAGTTGGAGAAGGTGGCGATGCGGGTGGCGGCCCAGTCGAGGTCGGCGTCGGAGGCGTAGTCCCCGAGGACGACGGCGGCGCCGTTGCCGCCCAGCTCCAGGGTGCAGTGCTTGCGCGGCACCGAGTCCATGATCGCGTAGCCGACCTTCTCGGAGCCGGTGAAGGAGATGACGGGCAGCCGCTCGTCCTGGACGAGGGCGGGCATCCGGTCGTTCGGGACGGGCAGGATGCTCCACGAGCCGGCGGGGAGGTCGGTCTCGGCGAGCAGCTCACCGATGACGAGGCCGGAGAGCGGGGTGGCGGGGGCCGGCTTCAGGATGATCGGCGCGCCGGCCGCGATGGCCGGGGCGACCTTGTGGGCGCACAGGTTCAGCGGGAAGTTGAACGGCGCGATGCCGAGGACGACACCCTTCGGGAAGCGGCGGGTGAGGGCGAGACGGCCCTGGCCGCCGGCGTCGGTGTCGAGCCGCTGGGCCTCGCCGCCGTTGAACCGGCGGGCCTCCTCGGCGGCGAACCGGAACACGGACACGGCCCGGCCGACCTCGCCGCGGGCCCACTTGACCGGCTTGCCGTTCTCGGCGGAGATCAGCCGCGCGATCTCCTCGGTGCGCTCGGCGAGCCGCTTGCTGACGTGGTCGAGGGCGGCGGCGCGCACGTGGGCCGGGGTGGCGGCGAAGTCGTCGCGGACGGCGTACGCGGCGGCCACCGCCTCCTCGATCTGGGCGTCGGTCGGCACGGCGACGTCGCCGACGACGCGGCCGTCCCACGGGGAGGTGACGGCGAAGGTGTCCTCGCCGGTGGCCTGGCGGCCGGCGAGCCAGAAGGCGTGGGTGGACGTCATGTGAGTTCCGGCCCTTCCTCGTTGGGGTGTGTGCTTCGGGTGTCGGGGTCCACGGTAGGGCGGGGGCGGGCGGGGGGTGTTTGGCCGCGGTGGAGTGGTCGTGGCTGAAGGTGCGCCGGTACGGCGGGGTGGGAGTAGGGGCAGGAGTGGGCGGGAGGTTCCTCGCCCCCGTCGCCCCTACCCGTTTCCGTCCCAGGGGGCTCCGTCCCCTGGACCCCCGCTCCTCGGACGCCGGAGGGGCTGGCTCATCAGGCTCCTCACTCCGACGTCGTCGCCTTCAGCGCCAGCCACAGCTCCATCCGCACATCGGGGTCGTCCAGCGACCGTCCGAGGATCTCCTCCACCCGCCGCATCCGGTAGCGCAGCGTGTGCCGGTGGACCCCCAGATCCACGGCCGCCGCGTCCCACTGGCCGTGCCGTGACAGCCATGCGCGCAGCGAGGCCACCAGATCCCCCCGCCCCCGCGCGTCGTGCTCGTGCAGCGCCCGCAACAGCCCGTCCGCGAACGCCTTCACCGCGTCGTCCGCGAGCAACGGCACCACCGAGCCCGCCGCCATCTGCTCGTGCTCCACGCACACCCACCCCCGCCGCCGGGCCACCGACAGCGCCTGTTCGGCCTGCTTGTACGCGGCGGAGGCCGCGATCGGCCCGGCCGGCGCCGACAGCCCGACGACCAGTTCGTGCTCCTCGCCGGCGGCGGCCTGGTCGGCCCGCGCGGCCTCCAGCGCCGCCGCGTACTCCCCGCACGCGGCCACCGCGGCGCCCCCGTCCGCGGCCAGCACCACCAGCCGCCGCGCCTCGTCCCCGCCTTCGGGCACGACCAGCACCGCTTCCCCGGACCGTGCCGCCGCCGACTCGAGGACCTCGGTGAGAGCGCCCAGCGGATCGCCGTGGGTGTCGGCGGCG
This sequence comes from Streptomyces sp. NPDC003011, assembly GCF_053591515.1. NCBI lineage: Bacteria > Bacillati > Actinomycetota > Actinomycetes > Kitasatosporales > Streptomycetaceae > Streptomyces > Streptomyces sp. NPDC003011. The sequence goes on along the minus strand of NZ_JBSFTY010000027.1, from coordinate 7,122 downwards.
GCGAGCGTCGCGGCCGTCGCCTTGGTGAGCGGCACGCGCGCGGGTCCGTCCGCCTGCACCCGGGCGGCCGACGCGGCGGACGCCGACTCGGCGACGATCATCCGGAAGGGGGCGTCCAGCAGTTCCCCGTACAGGTCTCCGGCGACCGCCCGCGCGTGGTCCGGCTCCCCCGCCAGCAGCATGCGCAGCACCGCCGCCCCGAGCCGCTGTTCGGCCGCGTGCAGGGACCGCGAGCGTTCCGTGGTGAGCGTCAGCAGGGCGATGGCCGAGTGGACGGCGTACCGCTCGGCCGTGCCGAGAGCCGCGGCCGTGCCGACGGCCAGCGCCGCGCGCGGTCGCCGCCCGGTGCCGAGCGAGTGCAGTTCGACCCGGTCCTCGTGCTCGGGGCCGCCGACGACCGACGAGGCGGGCGCCGGCCGCTCCCGCAGCCGCTCGACGTCCGCGGTCAGGCGGGCGGCCCGGCGGCCGGCCCACTCCGGGGCGGTGGCGACGACGGCGCCCGAGGCGTCGTAGAGCGCCGCCCAGCCGTCCACGTGGGACGCGAGCGCGGCGAGCAGGCCCTCCGGGCCGGCCGCGAGGGTCTGCCTGGTCAGTTCGCGCTGCGCGGCGAAGCCCGCCGTCACCGCCTGGTACTGGTCGGCCGCGATGGCCGCCGAGACGGCCTTGCTGATGGCGAGGAAGGGCGTGCGACGCGGCACCTCCAGCAGCGGCAGCCCCTCCTGCCGGGCCGCGTCGACGAGCGCCTCGGGGATCTCCTCGTAGGTGACCCCGACCGCGAAGCCGAGCCCGACGACCCCGGCCTCCACCAGCCGCTTCACATAGCGGCGCATGGCCTCGGAGTCCTCGGCGTCCAGCTTCAGCGCGGTGATGAGCAGCAGTTCCCCGCCCTCCATGTAGGGCACGGGGTCGGCGAGCTCGCTGACGTGCGCCCAGCGGACGGGCACGTCCAGGCGGTCCTCGCCCGCTCGCACGGTCAGCTTGAGCGGGGAGTGGTGGACGAGCGAGGCGAGCGTGGGGGGCATGGGGCCTTCAGGGATGGGTGACCGTCGTGATCGTGGTGATCTTTTGGCCGTCACGTATGAACGACCTGTGCCGATTGTGCCTCACCGTACGGTCCCCGCGTGACGTCACAGCCTCCGTCCCGCTCACCCCCGCAGGTCCACCAGCAGCGGCGGCGCGTGCTCCCCCTTCACGTTCGTCAGCGACAGCACCGCGTGCCCCGGCGGCACTCCGTGCGCCAGCTCGGACGCGGACCACCGCTCCCGCTCGACCTGCCGCACGGTCACCGCCCGCGCGGTCGCCGCCTTGCCGGTGATCACCCGCCGCACCATGTGCAGCGCCTTGCCGGCCGGCGTCTCGGCGATGATCTGCCGGTCGGTGACGTCCGTCGCCTGGGTCCACTCCTTGCCCCACACCTCGGCGAAGTCCTGTCCGTCCCACGGGGTGAGCCCGGAGAGCGCCATCCGGCATCCGGTGGCCCCGAGCAGCGGCCCGCGCAGCGCCCTCGGCACGTCGTCCAGGGTGCGCAGCGTCAGCACCACCCCGGCGTTGCCCGACCGCAGCCGCTGGATGCCCCGGACCGCCTCCGGGGTCACCACGCCGGTGGCGTCGTCGAGGATCAGGCAGGCGAACAGCGACCGGTCCTCCCGTACCGCGACGCTCGCCGTGAACTGGGCCAGCACCAGCCGCGCCAGCATCCGCGAGGCGTCGGCGTGCCCGCGCTGCGGCAGGTCGACGCGGACCCGCACCGGATGGTCCAGCGCCTTCAGCGAGAAGGGCCGCGTCTGGCCGGACGTGTCGAAGAACCCCGCGAAGGCCGGCCGGTCGAGCAGCGCCACCCGGTCCGCGAGCACTCCCCCGACGTCTCCCGGATGCCCCATCTGCCGTTCCCGCGCGTCCAGTTCCCGCAGCAGCGAATCCTGTCCGGAGTCCTCCAGACCCTTGCGCAGCGCGGCCAGCGGCCCGGGCGCCCCGTCGAGCAGCTGCCGCAGCTCCGGTACGGAGGGGAAGCGGCCGTGCACCGCCCAGAACGGTCCGAGGAGCTGGGCGAGGACGGTGGTGGACCGGCGGGTGTCCCCGCCCTGGTGCGGCTCGGCGAGGTCCCCGACGAGCGCCTCGGCGAGCACCGCCGCCGCCTCGTCCGGGTCGGTCGTCCCGCCGTACAGGTCGAGGTCGTAGACGGATTCCGGGTTCCCGATCCGTACCACGACGTCGTACGCCTCGGTCGGGCCGAGCCCGGCGCCCGCCGCGCCGACCACCACGACCGCGGCCCGGCCGGCGAGCGCGTGCAGGCACAGCGACTCGGCGAGCGGCCGTACGACGGTCCCGGTCTTGCCGGACCCGGCCGGCCCGACGGCGAGCAGGGAGGTGCCGAGCAGGTCGGGCCCGAGGCCGAGGCCGGCACCGCGGTAGGCGTACGGGTTGCGGGCGTCGTCGGCCGTGGTGCCCAGCCGCACCTGGCCGGTGACCAGGTCGTGCCGGGCGAGCCGGCCCGGCAGGTCCCGCTCGCCGGAGGGGTGCGGACAGGCGGCGGCGCCCTCCTGGAGCACGGCGCCGGTGAAGGTGGCGAGGCTGTGCCGGCCGCTGCGCACGCCCTGCCAGGCGCGGCTGATCCGGGCGTGGTCGACGTCCCGCATCAGCCCGGCGCGGGCCTCGGCGGCGAGCCGCTCGGCCGCGTCGACGACCCCGGCGGCCCGCAGCTGGGGCCACTCGGCGGGGTCCTGCTCCGGGGCGGGCGGCCGCTCGGGCGCCGGTGCGGTCCGGTTCCAGGCGGGCGGGCCGAAGCGGCGCCAGATCTCGCCCCAGCGGCCGAGACGCCCGACGACGAGCATGATCGTGAGGGCGATCAGCGTGTAGTAGCCGTACCAGAGGACCGCGTTGCCGACGCGGTCGTCGCTGTGCCGCCAGGAGTCCGGGGTGAACAGTTCCAGGGGCAGCACCCACCAGCCGCCGAGGTAGCCGTTCCACAGCAGCGACCAGACCAGCCAGCCCACCAGGAACGCGATCACCGCCCCGCTGAGCAGCTGCCGCGTCGGGATCTGCTCGGGCTCCTCGTCCGGCCGGGGCGTGTGCCCGAACCGCCACACGCCGGGCGCCGCCTCCGGGCGGGGCGTGCGCAGCCACGTGAGGAAGGCCGAGCCGTCCGGCACACGGCCCGGCATCGGGGGCACGCCCGGTGCCACGGCGGGCCGTGGCGGCATCGCCGGAACCTGAGGGGGCCCCGCCGGACGTGGCACCGGGTTCGCATGCGTACCCCGCGCGTCCTGCGTCCCGTCGCTGTCCATCGCCCTCGCCCTCGCCCCTTGACCAGCCGTTCCGTCCACCGTCAGCGAGTCAATCTAACGCCCTCGCAAGGGGAGTTCACCGCTTACACGGCCGGGTCCCCATCGGCCGGCCCGTACTCCGCTATGTCCACGGCGGACAAGCCGCGCCGCCGAGAACGCCCACATGGAGCATGCCCACCCCTCCCTCCCCGTCCTAGCCTGCGAGAAAAGAAGTCGAGCGTCCTCAGCACGCCCACCCGGAATCTCCGGTTCGCAAGACATCAGGGAGCCCCCCATGACCGCACTTCCGCAGGAGCGCCGCGTCGTCACCGCCATCCCCGGCCCGAAGTCGCAGGAGCTGCAGGCCCGCCGTACCGCCGCGGTCGCGGCCGGTGTGGGCTCGGTGCTCCCGGTCTTCACCGCGCGCGCGGGCGGCGGCATCATCGAGGACGTCGACGGCAACCGCCTGATCGACTTCGGCTCGGGCATCGCGGTCACCTCGGTGGGCGCCTCCGCCGAGGCCGTCGTACGCCGGGCCTCCGCCCAGCTCGCCGACTTCACCCACACCTGTTTCATGGTCACGCCCTACGAGGGGTACGTGGAGGTCGCCGAGGCCCTCGCCGAGCTGACCCCGGGTGACCACGCCAAGAAGTCGGCGCTGTTCAACAGCGGCGCCGAGGCCGTCGAGAACGCCGTCAAGATCGCGCGGGCGTACACCAAGCGGCAGGCGGTCGTCGTGTTCGACCACGGCTACCACGGCCGGACCAACCTCACCATGGCGCTGACCGCGAAGAACATGCCGTACAAGCACGGCTTCGGCCCGTTCGCGCCCGAGGTCTACCGGGTGCCGGTGGCCTACGGCTACCGCTGGCCGACCGGCCCGGAGAACGCCGGTCCGGAGGCCGCCGCGCAGGCCATCGACCAGATCACCAAGCAGGTCGGCCCGGACAACGTGGCCGCGATCATCATCGAGCCGGTGCTGGGCGAGGGTGGCTTCATCGAGCCGGCCAAGGGCTTCCTGCCCGCGATCAGCGAGTTCGCCTCCGACAACGGCATCGTCTTCGTCGCCGACGAGATCCAGTCCGGCTTCTGCCGCACCGGCCAGTGGTTCGCCTGCGAGGACGAGGGCATCGTCCCGGACCTGATCACGACGGCGAAGGGCATCGCCGGCGGCCTTCCGCTGGCCGCCGTCACCGGCCGCGCCGAGATCATGGACGCCGCGCACGCGGGCGGCCTGGGCGGCACCTACGGCGGCAACCCGGTCGCCTGCGCGGGCGCGCTGGGCGCGATCGAGACGATGCGGGAGCTCGACCTCAACGCCAGGGCGAAGGCGATCGAGGCCACGATGAAGGCCCGCCTGGGTGCCATGGCCGAGAAGTTCGACATCATCGGCGACGTCCGCGGCCGCGGCGCGATGATCGCCATCGAGCTGGTCAAGGACCGTACGACGAAGGAACCGAACCCGGAGGCGACCGGCGCCCTGGCCAAGGCCTGCCACCAGGAGGGCCTGCTGGTCCTGACCTGTGGCACCTACGGCAACGTGCTGCGCTTCCTGCCCCCGCTGGTGATCGGCGAGGACCTGCTGAACGAGGGTCTCGACATCATCGAGCAGGCCTTCGCGCGCGTCTGACGGTGCCGCCGGACCTCCGGCGGGTGGCTTCGCCCGTGTCTGTCGGGGTTCGCGCCCGTCCGGACGGACGCCTGCGCGCCCATCTGACGGGGCGTCCGCACACCTGATTCCGCCGACGGCAGACGGTGTGAAGAAGGTGTGCGGGGTGGATGGCGGGACGCGATGGAGCCTGTCCTCGGCCCATCCCCTGGCGTAGGTTCTACCCAGATGAGAGATACACCCCGCCCACAGGGGACTGTGGGCGAGTTCAGGCCGGGGCCTCCCCAGCTTCGACCTGGTCGTGCCCTCGCGCACACAAACGGAGCCTCTGGTTCCGGATCTCCTCACCGATCGGACAGTCGCCCGCCCCAAACCCCCCGGGGCGCGCGACGCCCCGGTCCCTTCGGCCGCCCCGGAACCACCCCCCCTGTTCCGGGGCGGCCGACCTCCCTCTTGCGCCTTCTCGGGCTCCTCGGGCTTCCCGCTCTGCTCTTCGCGCTGATCACCTGGCAGGTCGTCGCCGACGGCCCGCTGGTGCGCGCGGACGAGCGCGTCAGTCGCGCCCTGGTCCACCCGGACCGCTTCTCCGAGTTCCTCGCCGACCTGGGCAATGTCCAGGTGGCCGTGCCGGTCCTGGCCCTCGCCCTCATCTGGGCGGCCTGGCGCTCCCGCCGCACCGGTACAGACCGGTGGTGGCTCCCGGCCGCCGCGGCGGCCCTCCTGATGGCCCTGGTGCCGGCCCTGGTCATCCCGCTGAAGGAGCTCACCGCCCGCCCCGGCACCCCCGTCATGCCCCCCGGCACCGGCTACTTCCCCTCCGGCCACACCGCCACGGCCGCCATCGCCTACGGCTCGGCGACCCTGCTCCTGCTGCCATGGCTGCGCACCCACGCCCGCCGGGCCCTCGTCGCCCTGTGCGCCCTCCTCGTCCTGGGTGTCTCCTTCGGTCTGGTCCGCCGCGGCTACCACTGGCCCCTGGACGTGGTGGCCGGCTGGTGCCTGTGCGCGGTGCTGCTCGCGTCGCTGCGGCTGTTCCTCGCGAGGGCGACGCCGGACCGACCGGGGCGGTGACCGCCACGGCGGCCCCGCCGGGTACGCCTCGGCCCGGCCGGCCCTCCGCCCGCGTTACGTTGAACGCCATCCCGGTCCGCCCCTCCGAGAGGACACCATGTCCGCCGACGGCCTGTACGAGATCCTGGACGACCGCTTCCGTACCGGACGCTGCGCGAACGGCGACAGCAGGCTGGAGGTCCTGCACGCCGACTGCCGCTGGGCCGAGGGCCCGGTGTACCTTCCCGCGTGGCGCCAGGTGATCTGGAGCGACATCCCGAACGACCGCATGCTGCGCTGGGACGAGGCCACCGGTGCCGTCGGCGTCTTCCGCGCCCCGGCCGGCCACAGCAACGGCAACACCCTCGACCGGCAGGGCCGCCTGGTCACCTGCGAGCAGGGCAACCGCCGCGTCACCCGCACCGAGCCCGACGGGACGGTGACGGTTCTGGCCGACCGGTACGCCGGCCGGCGCCTCAACAGCCCGAACGACTCCGTCGTCCGCTCCGACGGCACCATCTGGTTCTCCGACCCGGACTTCGGCATCACCAGCGACTACGAGGGCCACCGCGCCGAGTCCGAGATCGGCGCGTGCCACGTGTACCGGATCGACCCCGCGACGGGGGACGTGCACCTCGCCGCCGACGGGTTCGAGGGCCCCAACGGCGTCATCCTGTCCCCCGACGAGCAGCGGCTGTACGTCTCCGACTCGCGGACCGCCCGGATCCGCGTCTTCGACGTCCGCGAGGACGGCACGCTGTCCGGCGGGAAGGTCTTCGCCGAGGGCCGGGGCCGTGTCCGCTTCGACAACATCCGCTTCGACGACGAGGGCCGCCTGTGGGCCGCCGCCCTGGACGACGGCGTCCACTGCTACGACCCGGACGGCACCCTCATCGGCCGGCTCCGCGTGCCCGAGCCCGTCTCCAACATCGCCTTCGGCGGCCCGAGGAACAACCGCCTCTTCCTCACGGCCACCACCTCCCTGTACTCCCTGGTGATGTCCGTGACCGGGGCACCGCGCGTCTAGCCGGGCCCTCGGCTGGGGCGTGTTCCGAAAGTGGCGCCGTCCGCCCGGAGAGCCGGCCGGGACTTCCGGAACACGCCCCTAGGGCGCGTATCGAGTCGTGATCACGGGGGTGGTCCGGGTGAGATCTCTGATCCAGATCATTGAGGCCCGTAGATGAAGGCCGGCGAGGTAGC